>NZ_JAMYLA010000005.1:0-176952 GCF_040317725.1 Mesorhizobium sp. M1396
TCGCCACCGGCCGCCATACTTATATCCTGGACGGCGACAACGTCCGTCACGGTCTCAACCGCGATCTTGGTTTCACCGACGCCGATCGCGTCGAGAACATCCGCCGCGTCGCCGAAGTGGCGCGGCTGATGGCAGATGCCGGGTTGATCGTCATTGTGTCGTTCATTTCGCCGTTCAGCGCCGAGCGGCGCATGGCGCGCGAATTGATGGCCGACGGCGAGTTCATCGAGGTGTTTGTCGATACGCCGTTCGAGGAATGCGCCAGGCGTGATCCGAAGGGCCTCTATGCGCGCGCACTGAATGGCGAGATCAAGAATTTCACCGGCGTCGATTCCCCTTACGAAGCGCCGGAAAACCCGGAAATCCATCTCGAGACACTCGGCAAATCGGCCGAGGAGATGGTGGACGCCCTGGAACACTGGCTGAACGAGCGCGACATTGCCGAAGACCAATACGACAACGGCGGCGGCATCTGACGACAGGCTGATGCTCGAAATCTTCGAACGGCTGGCCCTGGCGGCCGGGCGCGAGGTGATGCGTGTGTTCCATGCCGGCTGCGCGGTCGACCGGAAATCAGATTCCTCGCCGGTGACCGAGGCGGACCGCGAGAGCGAGAAGATCATTCTCGCCGGACTGCGTGCCGCATTTCCCGACATTCCCTGCGTGGCCGAGGAGGAGGCATCCGCCGGCATCGTGCCGCCCGACCTGGACGGGGCTTTCTTTCTGATAGATCCGCTCGACGGCACCAAGGAATTCGTCAACCGCCGCACCGACTTCACCGTCAACATAGCGCTTGTCCGTCACGGCGTGCCGGAAGTCGGCGTCGTCTTTGCGCCCTGCACGGGCCGCTTCTTTTCCGGCCTGCCGGGCAGGGCGGAATCTCTTGAAATCAATGGCGACTACCAGATCGTCGGCCGCCGGCCGATTGCGGTGAGAACGGCCGTGGCGCCGCTGGCCGTCGTCGCCAGCCGTTCCCACAACACGCCGGAAACCGAGGCCTATATTCGCGACCTCGGTGCCGCCGAAATCGTCTCGGTAGGCTCGTCCTTGAAATTCTGCCTTGTCGCCAGCGCCGAGGCGGATGTCTATCCGCGCTTCGGCCGCACCATGGAATGGGACACGGCGGCGGGCGATGCCGTGCTGCGCGCGGCCGGCGGCATGACGCGCACGCTGGACGGCCAGCCCTTGGTCTATGGCAAGCGCGGGCAAAGCGACGACGAGGATTTTGCCAATCCGCATTTTATCGCCAGCGGGGCAGGGGCCAATCCCGTCTGAGACCGGTCGACAGATTACTCGGCCGCGGCCTGCGCTGAATTCGAACCGACATAGTTGCGGATCGTTTCGATGATGCGGTTCTGGTCGGCTTCGCTGAGATAAGGGTGCATCGGCAGACAGAGAATCCGCTTCGGCAGTTCTTCCGACACGGCAAGGCCGGTCGGTGTGCGTGGGTAGTCGCGATAAGCAACCTGGTCATGCAGCGGCTTCACATAATAGATGACCGACGGGATACCCTTTTCACCGAGATGCGCCTTCAGCCCGTCGCGCTTCGGAGTCTCTATCGCGTACTGCGCCCAGGCCGAACGGCCGCCGTCCAGATTGAGGGCGGCGGTAACGACGTCGCCGAGCCCATCGGCATAGCGCTTTGCCACCACCTGGCGGGCAACCATCTCGTCTTCGAGAATGGCCAGCTTCTCGATCAGGATCGCCGCCTGCAGCGTGTCGAGCCGCGAATTGATGCCAACGCGGACATTGTCGTATTGTGTTTCGCCCTTGCCGTGGAAGGCGAAAGATCTGAGCTGCTCGGCCAGCGCATCGTCATTGGTAAACATCGCGCCGCCGTCGCCGTAACAGCCAAGCGGCTTTGCCGGATAGAAGCTGGTCGAGCCGACGGCGCCGAAGGAACCGCACATCTTGCCGTCGAGCGAACCGCCCATCGACTGGGCGGCATCCTCGATCACCATCAGCCCTTCGCGGTTGGCGATCGCCATGATCGCCTCGTAGTCGGCGGCAAGGCCGAACAGGTCGACGGGGATGATTGCTTTCGGCTTCAGCCGGCCTTCCTTCTTGATCATGGCGATGGCGGCTTCGAGGCTGGCAATGTCAATGTTGTAGCTATGCGGGTCGACA
The DNA here is from genome assembly GCF_040317725.1 of Mesorhizobium sp. M1396. Lineage (NCBI taxonomy): Bacteria > Pseudomonadati > Pseudomonadota > Alphaproteobacteria > Hyphomicrobiales > Phyllobacteriaceae > Mesorhizobium > Mesorhizobium sp. M1396. The sequence continues at coordinate 2,128 of NZ_JAMYLA010000005.1, forward strand.
TCGACGAAAACCGGCTCGGCCTTGGCCAGTGCCACCACTTCGGCGGTGGCGGCAAAAGTGAAGCTCGGCACGAAGACCGCGTCGCCCGGGCCGACGCCGGCCGCAAACAGCGGCAACAGCAGTGCATCGGTGCCGTTGGCGCAGGCCACGACATGCTTGGTGCCGATATAGGCGGCCAGCTTGTTCTCGAACTCGGTGACTTGCGGGCCGAGGATATAGCGGCCCTCGTCGACGACACGGTCGATCGCGGCCTTCAGCCGGTCGCGGATTCGTTCGCGCTGCGCGCCAAGATCGATGAACTGCATGTCGGCCTCAAAACGGGTTAGCCAGATAACCGGCCGCTGGTACCAGAGTTGCGCCCGCCGAGAAAGCCGGACAGGCAGAACCGCGAATTGCCTAGGTGTCGCAGCCCGTTACCTGTATCCCCCGGCGGACCATCGCGAGATGCCGGAAATCCGGGCTTAGTCGGGCGCGATCCCACATTTATACCTCCGGGATCGACCCTTGCGAAACATAAAGTGATCGACTGGCTCAATCTATGTTGAGCGTTACTCAGACGATCTCATGCCGCCACGGCGGATTGGCGCCGGCCCGTGACACCGTGACCGCCGCCGCCTTGGCGCCGAGCGCCAACGCCTTGTGGATGGCATCTTTCGACAGGTCGGAAATAGCCGCCTTCGTCAGCAGGCCCTGCTCATGCAAGGAGGCGAGGATGCCGGCGTTGAACGTGTCGCCGGCTCCGACCGTGTCGACCACCTCGACCTTTTCCGGCATGACCGTGACAGCGTGTTCCCTGGTATAGCCGGCTGCGCCTTCGCTGCCATGCGTGACGACGATCAGCTTGGGGCCGCGATCGAGCCAGTTGCGGATGACATCCTCGTGCGAGCCGGCTTCGCCGAACCAGTTCAAATCTTCGTCCGACAGTTTCACGATGTCGGCCATCGCCATCATGGCGCGGATGCGCCTGAGGTGCTTGGCCTTATCCGGGATGAAGTTCGGGCGGATGTTGGGATCGAGCATCATGACGCGGCTTGCATGCTCGCGCTTCATGAACTCCTCATAGGCACTGCCGGCGGGCTCCGAGATCAGGCTGATGGCGCCGAACAGCATGGCTTCGATCTCGTTGCCGAGCTGCGGCAAGTCGTCGATGGTCAGCATGCGGCCAGCGGTGTTCTCGTCATAGAATGTGTAGGTCGCCTGGCCGTTGGTGAGCTTGACGAAGGCCAGCGTCGTTGGCCGAGGCGAGGTGTGCGCATAGGTGGAGCTGACCTTGCTCGCCCCCAGCGCATCCCTGAACTGTCCGCCGAACAGGTCCGACGACAGTCCGGAAAAAAAGCCGGCCGGCGCGCCGAGCCGGCCAAGTGCGATCGCCGTGTTGAACACTGCACCGCCGACGTAAGGCGCGAAAGCCGGCTCGCCCGCTGTCGTCGTACGCGGCAGCATGTCGATCAGGGCTTCGCCGCAGCAGAGGATCATGGCTTCCTGGTCTCCGGCGGATAGATCACGCCCTTGCGGATGATGATGTTGGCGTAGAGCCGCGGCTCGCTTGTCGCGACGATGGCATGCGCCGATCTGACCCGTGCATAGAAGTCGGCGCCGGCCAGTGCAACCACCTTGCGGCCCGGCGCGCGTTTGGCGCAGGTAGCCTCGATCTCATGATGGACGGGATCGGCAAGCGATGGATCGCCTTTGACAGAGGCACGAAACAGAGCCTCCGGCACAACGTCATCGACAGGCAGGACGCTCAATATCGCGTCGAGCACCGGGATGAGGTGGTGACCGTCGGCCCGCACCAGCCGGGTCGCCTGTTGTTCGGCCGGATAATTTCCGTCGACGAGGGCGATTTCGTCGCCATGGCCCATGCCGCGCAAGATCGCCAGAAGCTCCGGACCGAGCAGCGCCGGGATTCCGATCAGCATCAGGCGCTCCTGGAAATCGTCGTCGAGCTGATCAGGAAGCGTTCGGAAAGTGGCAGGCTGGCGCCGCCGAGCGCCCTGGCATGAATGCCGACGGTTCCCTCGCGTACGGCGGGCAGCTTCAAACCTTCACCGTCGATCGTGGCGATGGCCGCGATGATGGCGTCGACCAGCCGGCGGCGCACCGCCTTCGGCATCCATCCGTCGATCACCGCCGCTTCGAAATCGATGACCGAGGATGCGGCGACGATGGCGTAGGCGAGCGCTCGCGAGGCGCTGGCGATCCAGTCGTCGAGCTCGGATCCGATCTCGCCCCAGTCTTCCGGCGATGTCCACAGATGCGATGCCTCGACGCCGCGCGCATTGAGCGCCTTTTCGAGCATGGCGATGGACGCCACGTCGATCAATTGGGTCGGCTTGCCGTCCGGCCCTGGCACGGGCATGGAGCCGAGTGCTCCGGCATTGCCGGTGGGACCGCCAAAAAGCCGGCCATTCAGCACGATGCCGCCACCGGCAAAGGCGCCGATATAGAAATAGACGAAGTCACGCGCGGCACTCGCCTGGCCGAAGACGAGTTCGGCGCCGCAGGCTGAAGTGGCGTCGTTCTGCAGGTAGACCGGAAAATCGCATTGCGCCTGGATGTCGGCCCTGATGTCGCGGTGACGCCATTCGTCCATGACGTCGCGCGGGGCGCCGGCTGTATCGGCCCAGTTCCACAATTCGAACGGCATGGCGATGCCGAGCCCGGCGATGCGCTTGTCCTGTGCGGGCGTCAGTTCCCCGCGCATCTGCCGCATGCCGTTGCTGACGAAATCCACCGTCTCGCGTGGCGCCGGGTAACGATAGGAATGCTGCAGCATCGAGCGCACATTGCCGAGAAAGTCGATCAGCACGAGTTCGGCGCTGCGCCGGCCGATCTTCAGCCCAATGAAGAAAGCACCCTCGGGATCGAGCGCCATCGGGATGGAGGGCTGGCCGATCTTGCCGCGCAACGGCGCCTGGCGCAGCAGGAGACTTTCTTCCTCCAACTCGCGCATGATGACCGAAACCGTCTGCGCCGAAAGTCCGGTCATGCGGGCGATGTCGGATTTCGCCAGGCTGCCATGCTGGCGCACCAGCGAGAGCACCAACCGCTCGTTGTGGTCGCGCATGCCGCTCTGGTTGGTGCCGCGGTGAATGAGGCTGTCATTCGCCTCGGGCGAACCGTGCCTCGCTATGGCGGTTTCCACCCTGTTCCTCCCGTCGTTTCCCCGCAATGCTTTTGGGCCAGAATGGGTGAATGAAGCAAGGCTGTCAATAATAAATAAGAGTGATTTAATTATTGACAGGGGCTTCGGCCTGGTGTCTGTTGAGGCAGCGTCCACGCTGGGAGAATTTCGTTGGATGCGCTGCAGGTGCCGGTTGGCCGGCATCCGGAATGGTTCCACTGGGAGGAAAATCGTGACCAATACAAAACTGTTGAAATCGACCGTGTTTGCCGCCGCGGCTCTGGGCCTGATGGCGTTTGCGTCGTCCGCATCCGCGGCCGGTGTCGGTGCCTGCCTGATCACCAAGACCGACACCAACCCCTTCTTCGTCAAGATGAAGGAAGGCGCCACGGCGAAGGCCAAGGAACTCGGCGTCGATCTCAAGACCTACGCCGGCAAGATCGACGGCGACAGCGAGAGCCAGGTGGCGGCGATCGAAAGCTGCATCGCCGACGGCGCCAAGGGTATCCTGATCACCGCATCCGACACCAAGGGCATCGTGCCGACCGTGAAGAAGGCGCGTGATGCCGGCCTGCTGGTGATCGCGCTCGACACACCGCTCGATCCGATCGACGCCGCCGACGCGACCTTTGCGACGGACAATCTCGAAGCCGGCAAGCTGATCGGCGCCTGGGCCGCCGCCACGCTTGGCGACAAGGCCAAGGACGCCAAGATCGGCTTCCTCGACCTGACGCCTTCGCAGCCGACCGTGGACGTGCTGCGCGATCAAGGCTTCATGATGGGCTACGGCATCGACGTGAAGGACCCCAACAAGATCGGCGATGAGGACGATGCGCGCATCGTCGGCCACGACGTCACCAACGGCAACGAGGAGGGCGGCCGCAAGGCGATGGAAAACCTTCTGCAGAAGGACAACACCATCAACGTCATCCACACCATCAACGAGCCCGCAGCTGTCGGCGCCTATCAGGCGCTCAAGGCCGTCGGCCTCGAAAGCCAGGTGCTGATCGTTTCCGTCGATGGCGGCTGCCCCGGCGTGAAGTCGGTGGCCGAAGGTGTCATCGGCGCAACGTCGCAGCAATATCCGCTGCAGATGGCGGCGCTCGGCATCGAGGCGATCGCCGCTTTCGCCAAGGACGGAACCAAGCCGAAGCCGACCGAAGGCAAGAATTTCTTCGACACCGGCGTCAATCTGGTGACCGACAAGCCGGCCACCGGCGTGAAGTCCATCGACACCAAGGAAGGCCTCGCCAAGTGCTGGGGCTGATGCCGGTCTGAAAGGCATCTACGCAACCTGAGCGGTCGGGGCTTGATCCCCGACCGCTTCCGGTGGACGATGGTCGCGTGACCGCGAACAATCCCGGCAGCAGACCGGAAAAGCGTGGACGGGCGTCGGCGTTTGGCTGCAGTCCTACGGGGAGAAAACATGGCTCAAGCTCAAGAATTCGAGAAAGTTCTCTCAAGCAGCGACACAAGCGTTGCCGCTTTTGACGAGCACAAATCGGCCGTCAAGCGCATCCAGCATTTCCTGCATTCGACTCCGGCCGCGGTGCCGTTGATCGTGCTGGTCCTGGCGATCATCGTCTTCGGCATCACCATCGGAGGGCGGTTCTTTTCGTCCTACACGCTGACGCTGATCCTGCAGCAGATCGCCATCATCGGCATTCTGGGTGCTGCACAGACACTGGTCATCCTCACCGCCGGCATCGACCTGTCGATTGGCGTGATCATGGTGATTTCAGCGGTGATCATGGGTAATTGCGCGGTCAGCTACGGTATGCCCAGTGTGCTCGCCGTCGCGATCGGGCTTGCCGCCGGCGCGGCCTGCGGGCTGCTCAACGGAGTGCTGGTCGCCTACATGAAGCTGCCGCCCTTCATCGTGACGCTTGGCACCTGGAACATCGTCATGGCCACGAACTTCATCTATTCGGCCAATGAGACGATCCGCGACACCGACGTCGACACCCAAGCGCCACTGCTGCATCTGTTTGCGTTGAGCTTCAAGGTTGGCACGGCGGTGCTGACGCTCGGCGTCATTGCAACCGTCGTGCTCGTTTTAGTCCTATGGTACGTGCTCAATCACACGGCATGGGGTCGCCATGTCTATGCCGTCGGCGACGATCAGGAGGCAGCGAAGCTGTCGGGCATCCAGACCAAGAAGGTGCTGATGACGGTCTACACCCTTGCCGGGCTGATCGCCGCTTTCGCTGCCTGGGTCTCCATCGGCCGCAACGGTTCGATCTCGCCGTCCGCCGCCGTCACCGACTACAATCTGCAAGCGATCACCGCGACGGTGATCGGCGGTATTTCCCTGTTCGGCGGGCGCGGCTCGATCCTGGGCACGCTGTTCGGCGCGATGATCGTCGGCGTCGTCTCCATGGGCCTCAACATGCTGGGCGCCGATCCGCAATGGAAAGTGCTGCTCACCGGTGTGCTGATCATCGGCGCCGTGGCTGTCGACCAATGGATCAGAAAGGTTTCGGCATGACCATGACCCAGGAACCCATCCTCACCGCTCGTGGCTTGATCAAGCGCTATGGCCGCGTCACCGCCCTCGACAATGCGGACTTCGACCTCTACCCGGGCGAAATCCTCGCCGTCATAGGCGACAATGGCGCCGGCAAGTCGTCGCTCATCAAGGCGATTTCCGGCGCGGCCGTGCCCGATGAAGGCGAGATCCGGCTTGAAGGCAAGCCCGTCGCCTTCAAATCACCGATGGAGGCCCGCGAAGCCGGCATCGAGACCGTCTATCAGAATCTGGCGCTGTCGCCGGCGCTGTCGATCGCCGACAACATGTTCCTTGGCCGCGAGATCCGCAAACCGGGTTTTCTCGGCGACTGGCTTCGTATGCTCGACCGTCCGGCGATGGAAAAGCGCGCCCGCGACAAGCTCACCGAGCTTGGCCTGATGACCATCCAGAACATCTCCCAGGCGGTGGAAACGCTGTCTGGAGGCCAGCGCCAGGGCGTGGCGGTGGCGCGCGCCGCCGCATTCGGCAGCCGTGTGGTGATCATGGACGAACCGACGGCCGCCCTTGGCGTCAAGGAAAGCCGCCGCGTGCTCGAACTGATCCTCGACGTCAAGAAGCGCGGCCTGCCGATCGTGCTGATCTCGCACAACATGCCGCATGTCTTCGAAGTGGCCGACCGCATTCACATCCACCGGCTGGGCCGTCGCCTCTGCGTCATCGATCCCAAGCAATATACGATGTCCGATGCCGTCGCCTTCATGACCGGAGCGAAGGTTCCGCCCGAGGCGGCGCTTGCGGCTTGATGCATGTCGCCCAAAGGTGCGTAGCGGTTTTGCGACAACGGCATGCACGGAACAAAATTTGAAGTGCGTCGCGGGGATCGTCTGAGCGCGCCGCGCTTCAAATTGCCAAATTGCCGCAGGGTAACCCGGACTAGGGCTCGCCTAAATCGATTGAATATGTAGCAGTATCGGCTAGCATGGGCTGGGAGGAACGATGAAAGCCGGTATGATCATGGCAACCGCACGAGAGGCAGCATGACGCGCGCGATGACATCCGAATCTCCCCAGCCCGAACTTGAAAATCCAGATCCCAAGACACTCGCCGATGAAGTCTTGAAGGCCCTCAAATACCGGGTCGGCAAGGATACCACCGTCGCGACCCAGTACGACTGGCTGACCGCCTCGATCAAGGTCGTGCGCGACCGCATCGTCGACCGCTGGATGCAGGCGACGAAGGAGGCCTACGACCAGAAGGAAAAGCGCGTCTATTATCTGTCGCTGGAGTTCCTCATCGGCCGGCTGATGCGCGATGCCTTCTCCAATCTCGGCTTGATGGACAATATGCGCGAGGCGTTGTCGTCGCTGGGTGTCGATCTCGATCTCATCGCCGCACTCGAACCGGACGCGGCACTCGGCAATGGCGGCCTCGGCCGGCTTGCCGCCTGTTTCATGGAGAGCATGGCGACCGTCGACATTCCCGCGCATGGCTACGGTATCCGCTACGCCAACGGCATGTTCCGCCAGGAGATTCACGACGGCTGGCAGGTCGAACTGCCCGAGACCTGGCTCGATCACGGCAATCCGTGGGAATTCGAACGCCGTGAACGTTCGTTTGAGGTCGGCTTCGGTGGTTCGGTGGAATCGATCACCTCCAAGGACGGCCGGCTCGAGCGCCATGTCTGGAAGCCGACCGAGCATGTATTGGCTGTCGCCTATGACACGCCCGTGGTCGGATGGCGGGCCAATCGCGTCAACACGCTGCGGCTCTGGTCGGGCATGCCGGTCGATCCGATCCTGCTCGACAAGTTCAATGCCGGCGACCACATCGGCGCGCTTGCCGAAAGCAACAAGGCCGATGCCTTGTCGCGCGTTCTCTATCCCGCCGATTCCCACAAGGCCGGGCAGGAACTGCGGCTCAGGCAAGAGTACTTCTTCTCCACCGCCTCGCTGCAGGACATCGTCCAGCGTCATCTCAGCCAGTATGGCGACCTGAAGTCGCTGCCCGACAAGGCCGCGATCCACCTCAACGACACCCACCCGGCCATCGCTGTGCCTGAGCTGATGCGCCTGTTGATGGACGTCCACGGCATGGATTTCGATCAGGCCTGGGATATCACCAAGCGCACCTTCGGCTACACCAACCACACGCTGCTGCCCGAGGCGCTGGAAAGCTGGCCGGTGCCGCTTTTCGAGCGGCTTTTGCCGCGCCACATGCAGATCGTCTATGCCATCAATGCCGAAGTGCTGCTTGAGGCGCGCGCGTCCAACCAGTTCTCGGACGAGCAGATCGGCCGCATCTCGCTGATCCAGGAAAATGGCGACCGCCGGGTGCGCATGGGCAATCTGGCCTTTGTCGGCTCGCACTCGATCAACGGCGTTTCGGCTCTTCACACCGACCTGATGAAGGAGACGGTGTTCGCCGACCTGCACAAGCTTTATCCCGATCGCATCAACAACAAGACCAACGGCATCACGCCGCGGCGCTGGCTGATCCAGTGCAATCCCGGACTGACGTCGCTCGCCCGCGAGGCGATCGGCGACCGATTCCTCGATGACATTGACGCCATCAAGGATCTCGATAGCTTCGCCGGCGACGCCGCCTTTCGCGACAAGTTCGCCGCCGTCAAGCGCGCCAACAAGGCGCGGCTGGCCAACCTCGTCGCCGACCGGCTCGGTATCAAGGTCGATCCCTCGGCACTGTTCGATATCCAGATCAAGCGCATCCACGAATACAAGCGCCAGCTCCTGAACATCCTCGAGGCGATCGCTCTCTATGACCAGATCCGCTCGCATCCCGAGCGCGACTGGATGCCGCGCGTGAAATTCTTCGGCGGCAAGGCGGCTCCCAGCTATCATAACGCCAAGCTGATCATCAAACTCGCCAATGACGTCGCCAAGGTCATCAACCGCGACCCGGCCGTGCGCGGTTTGCTGAAGGTCGTGTTCGTGCCGAACTACAATGTCAGCCTGGCCGAGATCATGATGCCGGCTGCCGACCTTTCCGAGCAGATCTCGACCGCCGGCATGGAAGCGTCGGGCACCGGCAACATGAAGTTCGCGCTGAACGGCGCGTTGACCATCGGCACGCTCGACGGCGCCAACGTCGAGATCAAGGAATGCGTCGGCGACGACAACATCTTCATCTTCGGCCTGACCACCGCCGAGGTCGCCGAGCGGCGCAACAATGGCTACAACCCGCGCGCCATCATCGAAGGATCGTCTGAACTGGCGCAGGCCGTTGCCGCTGTTTCGTCAGGCGTCTTCTCGCCGGACGATCCGGAGCGTTACCGCGACCTCATGAACGGTCTCTACAACAGCGACTGGTTCATGGTTGCCGCCGATTTCGATGCCTATGCCACCGCCCAGCGCGAGGTCGATGCGGTCTGGCGCAACAGTCCCGACTGGTACGCCAGGGCAATCCGCAATGTTGCGCGTGTCGGCTGGTTCTCCTCCGATCGCACGATCCGGCAATATGCGAAAGAAATCTGGAACGTGCCTGTCTGATGTGATTGCATGAGGCCACGAACAATGTGGTCCCGGTGATGTGAATTTGAAGTCGGATCACACCACTAGAAACAAACACTCGGTGCCCGGGGAGGGACGCTGCCTGATGAAGAAGCCGCGCGCGACCGCTGCGACAAGCGGGCCGGACGGACTGGCGCCAGCCAGCGATGTCGCGGCGATTGTTGCCGGCACGCATGGCGACCCGTTTGCCGTTCTCGGTGTTCAGGAGGCTGGCAAGGGTTTTGTGGCCCGCTGCTTTGTTCCGAATGCCGAATTCGTCACCGCCTACACGCTGACCGGCATCATCGCCGGTGAACTGTCCAGGCGCGACGATGGCGGGTTTTTCGAAGGCAAGCTCTCGATCAAGAAGCGCCAGCCCCTGCGCTATCACGCGCGCAATGCCGGCGGCGACTGGTGGCTGACCGATCCCTATTCGTTCGGTCCGGTGCTTGGCCCGATGGACGACTATTACATCGCCCAAGGCTCGCACCTAAGGCTGTTCGACAAGCTCGGCGCGCATGTCATTGACCACGAAGGCGCTTCCGGCGTGCATTTCGCCGTCTGGGCTCCCAATGCACGACGCGTCTCGGTGGTCGGCGACTTCAACGAATGGGACGGCCGCCGGCACACGATGCGCGATCGCCGCGACACCGGCATCTGGGAACTGTTCGTACCCGACATCGGTGCCGGACGACCCTACAAGTACGAGATCATCGGCCCCGATGGCGTGAGACTCCCGCTGAAGGCCGATCCGTTCGCCTTCAAATCCGAATTGCGGCCGGCCACCGCTTCGGTCGTAGCCGTGCCACCGGCGCATGAGTGGGGGGATGAGGCGCATCGCCATTTCTGGCGCAATGCCGATCACCGGCGCGAAGCAATCTCGGTCTATGAAGTCCATGCCGGTTCCTGGCAGCTTCGCGACGACGGTTCGTTCCTGTCATGGGACGAACTGGCCGACCGGCTGATCCCCTATGTGGTAGAGACCGGCTTCACCCATATCGAATTCATGCCGATCTCCGAACACCCCTATGACCCATCCTGGGGCTATCAGACGACCGGCCTCTACGCACCATCGGCCCGCTTCGGCGACCCGGACGGCTTTGCCCGTTTCGTCGACGGCGCCCATCGCGCCGGCGTCGGTGTCATCCTCGACTGGGTGCCGGCGCATTTCCCGGTCGACGCGCATGGCCTGGCCAATTTCGATGGCACCGCGCTTTATGAGCATGCCGATCCGCGCAAGGGTTTTCATCCCGACTGGAACACCGCGATCTATAATTTCGGCCGCCGCGAGGTGGTGTCCTTCCTCGTCAACAACGCGTTGTTCTGGGCCGAAAAATACCATGTCGACGGTTTGCGCGTCGATGCGGTCGCCTCGATGCTCTACCTCGACTATTCGCGCAAGGCCGGCGAATGGATCCCCAACGAGAAGGGCGGCCGCGAGAACCTCGAGGCGGTCAGCTTCCTGCAGAAGATGAACAAAGAGGTCTACGGTCACCATCCCGGCGTCATGACCATCGCCGAGGAATCGACCTCATGGCCGAAGGTCTCCGCACCCGTGCATGAAGGTGGGCTGGGCTTCGGCTTCAAGTGGAACATGGGCTTCATGCACGACACGCTGGAGTATTTCTCCAAGGAGCCGATCTTCCGCAAGCACCACCACAATGATCTCACCTTCGGCCTGACCTATGCTTTTTCGGAAAATTTCGTGCTGCCGCTCTCGCATGACGAGGTCGTGCACGGCAAAGGCACGCTGCTTGGCAAGATGGCCGGTGACGACTGGCAGAAATTCGCGACGCTACGTGCCTACTACGCCTTCATGTGGGGTTATCCCGGCAAGAAGCTGCTGTTCATGGGGCAGGAGTTCGCGCAGCGCCGCGAATGGAGCGAGGCGCGCGCGCTGGACTGGAACTTGCTTGAGTTCCGCTCGCATCGCGGCGTCTGGCAGACGGTGCGCGATCTCAACTATCTCTACCGTTCGCGCCCGGCGCTGCATGGCCGCGATTGCGAGCCGGAAGGGTTTTCCTGGCTGATCGTCGACGACAGCCAGAATTCGGTTTTCGCCTGGCTGCGCAGCGCACCGGGGGGCAGCCCGGTGGCCGTCATTTCCAATTTCACGCCGGTCCCGCGCGACAACTATCGCGTGCCGTTACCGACGGCCGGCAAATGGCGCGAAATCATCAATACCGACGCTTCGGAATATGGCGGTTCCGGCAAGGGCAATGCCGGCACGGTCGAGGCACGGGCGGAGAGTGGAGGCATCTCCGCGACGATGCTTTTGCCACCGCTGTCGACGATCATGCTTGAACTCGTGGCCGACTGAGCCATGTCGAGGTCGAGTAAGTCGAGACTGAGCAACTTGGGAGGGTAGAAATGGCAGACTTGAAACGGACCCAGCCGTTGGCGCGCGATGCCATGGCCTATGTGTTGGCCGGCGGCCGTGGCAGCCGCCTCAAGGAACTGACCGACCGGCGCGCCAAGCCGGCCGTCTATTTCGGCGGTAAGACGCGCATCATCGACTTCGCGCTTTCCAACGCGCTCAACTCCGGCATTCGCCGCCTTGGCGTCGCCACCCAGTACAAGGCGCATTCGCTGATCCGCCATCTGCAACGTGGCTGGAACTTCCTGCGGCCCGAGCGAAATGAGAGTTTCGACATCCTGCCGGCCAGCCAGCGCGTCTCGGAAACGCAGTGGTATGAGGGCACGGCCGACGCCGTCTATCAGAACATAGACATCATCGAGGCCTACGGCCCTGAATACATGGTGATCCTGGCCGGCGACCACATCTACAAGATGGACTACGAACTGATGCTTCGCCAGCATGTCGACGCCAATGCCGATGTCACCGTCGGCTGCCTCGAAGTGCCGCGCATGGAAGCCACCGGCTTCGGCGTCATGCATGTCGACGGCAAGGATAACATCATTGCTTTCGTCGAAAAGCCCGCCGATCCGCCCGGCATTCCCGACAAGCCGGAATTCGCTCTGGCCTCGATGGGCATCTATGTCTTCAAGACTAAATTCCTGATGGAGCAGTTGCGCCGCGATGCCGCGGAGCCGGGCTCGAGCCGCGACTTCGGCAAGGATATCATCCCCTATATCGTCCAGCACGGTAAGGCGATCGCTCACCGCTTCGCCAAGTCCTGCGTCCGTTCGACCGCCGAGAACGAAGCCTACTGGCGCGACGTCGGAACGGTCGACGCCTATTGGGAAGCCAATATCGACCTGACCGATATAACGCCGGAACTCGACCTCTACGACCGCGACTGGCCGATCTGGACTTATGCCGAATTAAAGCCGCCGGCAAAGTTCGTGCATGACGAGGATGGCCGCCGCGGTTCGGCGGTGTCCTCGCTGGTTTCGGGCGATTGCATCGTTTCGGGGGCCTCGCTGAAACGAAGCCTGATCTTCACCGGTGCGCGCATCAATTCCTATTCGACGCTGGAAGAAGTCGTCATGCTGCCCGACGTTCATGTCGGCCGGAACGCAAAGTTGAAGCGCGTGGTCATCGACCATGGTGTTAGGATACCGGAAGGGCTGGTGATCGGCGAAGATCCCGTTCTCGACGCCAAGCGTTTTCGGGTTTCGGAAAAGGGCATTTGCCTGGTCACCCAGGACATGATCGACAAACTAGGGCTCTAGTGCATGCAGGTTCTGTCGGTCACGCCCGAGATTTTCCCCCTGATAAAGACCGGTGGGCTTGCCGACGTGACCGGCGCGCTGCCCATCGCGCTGGCGGCCAAGGGCGTGACCATGCGCACGCTCATTCCCGGTTTTCCGACCGTCATGGCCGCCTTCAAAAAAAGGAAGGCGGTTCTGCAATATCCCTTGCTGCAGGGCGGCAAGGCCTCCGTCCACTCCGTTCAACTCGCCGGGCTCGAACTGTTCGTGCTCGACGCGCCGCATCTGTTCGACCGTCCCGGCGGCCCTTATGGCAATGCGACCGGTGTCGATTGGCCCGACAACTGGCGGCGCTTCGCGGCGCTGAGCCAGGTTGGCAGCGACATCGCCGGTGGCGCCATCTCGGGCTACCAGCCCGACATCGTCCATGCCCATGACTGGCAGTCGGCGATGACGCTGGCCTATATGCGCTACGGCAAGGCGGTCGGCGTGCCATCGATGATGACTGTCCATAACCTCGCCTTCCAGGGCCAGTTCGGCGCCGGCATCTTTGGTGAGCTCGGCTTGCCGGCGGCGGCGATGGCGCTCGATGGCGTCGAATATTACGGTGGCGTCGGCTTCCTCAAAGCCGGTCTGCAGGCGGCCTGGGCAATCACCACCGTCAGTCCAACCTATGCGCAGGAGATTCGCTCGGCGGAATTCGGCATGGGTCTCGACGGCCTCATCAACATGCGCTCCAGCGATCTCCATGGCATCGTCAACGGCATCGATACCGGGATATGGGATCCCGAAACCGACAAGCATCTGGTGTCCACCTATACGGCCGGCACGCTGAAGGCGCGCGCCCCCAACAGGGCTGCCGTGGAAGACCGCTTCAGCCTTGAGCGCGACGACAGTCCGATCGTCTGCGTCGTCAGCCGCCTGACCTGGCAAAAGGGCATGGATATCTTGGCGACAGCGATCGATGGCATCGTTGCGACCGGCGCGCGCCTGGCCATTCTGGGCTCGGGCGATGCCGGCCTCGAAGGCGCGCTGCTTGCGGCCGCGGCCAGGCATCGCGGCCGTATCGGGGTCGTGGTCGGCTATGACGAGGGACTGTCGCACATCATGCAAGGCGGCTGCGACGCCATCGTCATTCCCTCGCGCTTCGAACCCTGCGGCCTGACACAGCTTTACGGACTGCGCTATGGCTGCGTGCCGGTGGTCGCCCGCACCGGCGGCCTGGCCGATACGGTCATCGACGCCAACGAGGCCGCCATTTCAGCCGGTGTCGCCACCGGCTTCCAGTTCGCGCCCAACAATGGCGGCACCTTGCTGCACGCCATCCGCCGCCTGGTCGACGCCCATGCCAGTCCGCTGGTCTGGGAATCGTTGCAGCGCCAAGGCATGAAAGCCGATGTGTCATGGGACAAAAGCGCGGAAAAATATTTTGAACTCTATCGCTCGCTGCTTACGAAAAGGGTTTCCTGAAGCATGATACGCACCGTCCCCACCAAACCCTATTCCGATCAGAAGCCCGGCACGTCGGGCTTGCGCAAGAAGGTGCCGGTGTTCCAGCAGGAGCACTATGCCGAGAACTTCATCCAGTCGATCTTCGACGCGCTCGATGGTTTCAAGGGCAAGACCCTGGTGATCGGCGGCGATGGCCGCTTCTACAACCGCGAGGTCATCCAGAAGGCCATCGCCATGGCGGCCGCAAACGGCTTCGGCAAGGTGATGGTCGGGCAAGGCGGCATCCTGTCGACGCCGGCCGCTTCCCATGTCATCCGCAAATACAAGACCTTTGGCGGCATCATCCTTTCAGCCAGCCACAATCCGGGCGGCCCGCACGAGGATTTCGGCATCAAGTACAATGCCGGCAATGGCGGCCCGGCGCCGGAAAAGCTGACCGACGCGATGTTCGCCAAGACCAAGACCATCTCGAACTTCAGAACCGCCGATATCGATCCGATCGACATCGACACGATCGGCACGGTCGAGGCCGCCGGCATGGCAGTCGAGATCATCGACCCGGTCGCCGACTATGCCGAGTTGATGGAAAGCCTGTTCGATTTCGACGCATTGCGCAAACTGTTCAAGTCCGGCTTCCGCATGCGCTTCGACGCCATGCACGCCGTGACCGGCCCCTATGCCAAGGAGATCCTGGAAAACCGGCTGGGTGCGCCCAATGGCACCTGCCGCAACTTCAAGCCGTTGCCGGATTTCGGCGGCCACCACCCGGACCCCAACCTCGTCCATGCCAAACACCTCTATGACGAAATGATGGGGCCGGATGCACCGGATTTCGGCGCCGCCTCGGATGGTGACGGCGACCGCAATCTGATCATAGGCAAGGGCATTTTCGTCACCCCGTCGGATTCCGTCGCCATGCTTGCCGCCAACGCCCGCCTGGCGCCCGGCTACAAAGCCGGGCTGAAGGGCATAGCCCGCTCGATGCCGACCAGTGGCGCGGCGGATCGCGTTGCCGAAAAACTCGGCATCGGCATCTACGAGACGCCGACCGGCTGGAAGTTCTTCGGCAATCTGCTCGACGCAGACATGGCGACGATTTGCGGTGAGGAGAGCGCCGGCACCGGCTCCAACCATGTCCGCGAAAAGGACGGCCTGTGGGCGGTGCTGCTGTGGCTCAACATCCTTGCCGCGCGCGGCGAAAGCTGCAAGCAGATCGTCACCGAGCACTGGGCGACCTACGGTCGCAATTACTATTCGCGGCACGATTATGAAGAGGTCGAGAGCGACCGCGCCAACGCGCTGGTCGATGAACTCCGTGCCAAACTCGGCGCGCTGCCGGGAACTAGCGTGCGCGGCATGACAATCGTCAGCGCCGACGATTTTGCCTATCACGACCCGGTCGATGGTTCGACCAGCGAGCACCAGGGCATCAGGGTTATGTTCGAAGGCGGTTCGCGCGTCGTCTTCCGGCTTTCCGGCACCGGCACGTCGGGCGCGACGTTGCGCGTCTATATCGAGCGCTATGAGCCGGACAAATCGAGACACGATCTCGATACGCAGGCCGCACTTGCCGATCTGATTGCCGCGGCCGATGATATTGCCGGGATTCGCAGCCATACCGGCCGCGCCAAGCCGAGCGTGATTACTTGACGCAGGCGGATAGCCGGCCGCTTGAGTTCCGCCTGCGTCGCGAGGCTCCCCCTTCTCCCCTTGTGGGAGAAGGGTGCACCTGTTCGCGACTCTCCCAGCAAGCGCTGGAGGCCGCCGCATGAGTACGCTCGGCGCCACCGTCACCCGTGACGGCATCCGCTTTGCCGCCTGGTCGCAAGCCGCCAGACGGCTCTGGGTCTCGGTCTTCGATGAGCGGGGCAACCGGGAAATCGAACGGCTTGAGCTGCGGCCGGAAGGCGAGGGCGTGCATGCGCTGTTTGTCGCGGGCCTTGGCCCCGGCACCCGCTACGGGTTCCGCGCCGATGGTGACTACGCGCCGGAGCGCGGGCTGTGGTTCGACCCCGCTAAGCTGCTGACCGATCCTTACGCCATCGAGATCGACAGGTCCTACGCGTATGACTGGCGGCTGGCCCAGCGCCGGGGTGAGGGGGCCGATACCGCGCAGCTGATGCCGAAAGCGATTGCCGCCGCCTTGCCCAAGCCCGTGCAGGCCACGCCGCCGCTCTTTCAGCCCGGTGGCCTGATCTACGAAGTGCCGGTGCGCGCCTTCACCGCGCTGCATCCGGACATTCCGGAAAAATTGCGCGGTACGGTCGCGGCTCTAGCTCACCCCGCGGTTGTCGAGCACCTGAAAAAACTCGGCGTTGGCGCGGTCGAACTGATGCCGGTGACGGCGTCGATCGATGAGCGGCATTTGCCGCCGCTCGGGCTGCGCAATGCCTGGGGTTACAATCCCGTGACGTTCATGGCACTCGATCCGCGCCTGGCGCCGGGCGGCCTTGCGGAATTGCGCAACACGGTCGCCGTGCTGCGCCAGGCCGGCATCGGCGTCATTCTCGACCTCGTCTTCAACCATACGGGCGAGAGCGACAGGCTTGGCCCCACGCTGTCGCTGCGCGGCTTCGACAACCAGGCCTATTACCGGCACACGCCTGACGGCAGGCTGGCCAACGACACCGGCACCGGTAACACGGTCGCTTGCGACCACCCGGTCGTCCGGGAAATGGTCCTCGACACGCTTCGCCATTTTGTCCGGGATGCCGGCGTCGATGGCTTCCGCTTCGACCTGGCGCCTGTTCTTGGCCGTGTCGAAGGAACATTCGATGCCGAGGCGCCACTGCTGAGGGCGATGCGAGAGGACGCCGTGCTGGCCGATCGCGTGCTGATCGCCGAGCCCTGGGACATCGGTCCGGAAGGCTATCAGCTCGGCAATTTTCCGCCGCCTTTCCTCGAATGGAACGACAAGTACCGCGACGATGTCAGGCGCTTCTGGCGCGGTGACGCCGGCATGGTCGGCGCGCTGGCGACCCGGCTTGCCGGTTCGTCCGATGTGTTTGCCGCGAAGGGGCAAAACGTCAGCCGCACGGTCAATTTCATCGCCGCCCATGACGGCATGACGCTGGCCGACATCGTGCGCTACGAGCGAAAGCACAACGAGGCCAATGGCGAGCAGAATCGCGACGGCCACAATGAGAACCTATCCTGGAACAACGGCGTGGAGGGGGATGCGGACGACCCGGCGGTGGCCGAGGCTCGTCGGAACGACCAGCACGCGCTGCTCGCCACGCTGTTTACCTCGCGCGGCACCATCATGCTGACGGCTGGCGACGAATTCGGCCGCACCCAGCGGGGCAACAACAACGCCTATGCGCAAGACAACGAGATCACATGGCTCGACTGGGCAGGCCGCGACCAGGCGCTGGAGCGCTACACGGCGCTGCTCTCGACGTTGCGCCGCGCGATATCAGCGCTTTCCGACACAGGCTTCCTCACTGGCCAGCCACCGGCAGGCTCGGAGATGCCCGACGTCGCATGGCTGACCGAGACCGGCGCGCCGATCGATGAACAGAGTTGGCGGGATCCGCGGCGGCACCGCCTTGTCATGATCCTGGGTGGCGACGGCGATGGCGAGTGCCGTGTTGCCGTCATCATCAACGGCGATCGCCGCGCCTGCATAGTCACGCTGCCTGAACGTGAAGGGTTTTTCTGGACCGCCGTCGTCGATGCGGCGGACATCTCGCGGCCGGTATCGGGGCGGACGGTGATCTTCATGATCGAACGCATACAGGCCGGCACAAGGAAAAAGCGCAATGGCGGCAGCTGACAAGGCCGGATGGTGGCGCGGCTGCGTCATCTACCAGATCTATCCACGCTCGTTCCAGGACACGACCGGCGACGGCAGCGGCGACCTCAGCGGAATTACCTCAAGGCTCGCTCATGTCGCCTCGCTTGGTGTCGACGCTGTCTGGCTGTCGCCCTTCTTCAAGTCGCCGATGGCCGACATGGGCTACGACGTGTCGGATTACCGCGATGTCGATCCGATGTTCGGCACGCTTGAGGATTTCGATGCGCTGGTCGCCGAGGCGCATCGTCTCGGCCTGAGGATCATCATCGATCAGGTGCTGTCGCATTCATCCGACAAGCACGACTGGTTCGTCGAAAGCCGAGCCAGCCGCGATAATCCCAAGTCCGACTGGTATGTCTGGGCCGATGCCAAGCCCGACGGCGGCGCGCCCAACAACTGGCTCTCCGTCTTCGGTGGCCCGGCCTGGGAATGGGATTCGACCCGCCGGCAATATTACATGCACAATTTCCTCGCCTCGCAGCCGGATCTGAATTTCCACAATCCGGAGGTTCAGGACGCGCTTCTGGAAACGGTGCGGTTCTGGCTCGATCGTGGCGTCGACGGCTTCCGGCTCGATACGGTCAATTACTATGTCCACGACCGCTGGCTGCGCAGCAATCCACCCTTGGCATCAAGTGTCGCGGGCACGAATACGGAGACCAATACCTACCTCTACCAGGAGCATCTGTTCGACAAGACGCAGCCGGAAAACCTGGCGTTCCTGCGCCGCTTCAGGGCGCTGCTCGACGCGTATGAGGACCGCGCCGCTGTCGGCGAGATCGGCGATGAGGGCCGCTCATTGCAGACGCTCGCCGCCTACACATCCGGCGGCGACACGCTCCATATGTGCTACACCTTCGATCTGCTTGGCCCACGGTTCTCCGCGGCGCATGTGCGCGGCTGCGTCGAAGCCTTCGAGACGGCCGTTTCCGATGGCTGGGTCTGCTGGGCGTTCTCCAACCATGATGTGGCCCGCCATATCAGCCGCTGGACAAGGCCGGGCAGCGATCCCGACGCGATCGCAAGATTCTCGATCATGCTGCTGTCCTGCCTGCGCGGCTCGATCTGCCTCTATGAGGGCGAGGAACTCGGCCTGGAGGAGGCGGAGCTTGCCTATGAGGATCTGCGCGACCCCGTCGGCATCCGCTTCTGGCCGGGCGTCAAGGGTAGGGATGGGTGCCGCACGCCGATGGTTTGGGAGGCCGGCGCCGACAATGCGGGCTTCTCGACGGCCAAGCCGTGGCTGCCGATACCGGCCAGCCATCGCGCCCGCTCGGTCGACGTCCAGAATGCCGACACAGCCTCCGTGCTGACATCCTATCGGGTCGCCCTGGCGTTGCGCGGGGAGCACCAGGCGCTGGTGACGGGCTCGATCCGCTTTCTGGACGCTGAGGGTGAGGTGCTTGCGTTCATCCGCGAAGGCGGCGGCGAAAGACTGCTCTGTGTCTTCAATTTCGCAGGGGAATCAGCGAATTGGCCGTTGCCGCCCGATATCGGAGCGGTTGCAAGGCTTGACGGCGATACAGCTGTCGTAGAGGAGGCCGAGCTTTCGTTGCCCGCGCTTGGATGTTTCCTTGGCCGCCTCGACTAACGTCCGTCCTACTGGACGAGCACCGAGCGTCCACATGTCGCGCCGGTGACGCGTACATCGGCCTCGCCGACGCCGACACCCAGCGCTGAAAGCACATTGTAGAGCAAGTCGTCGACGGGCGCTGTTACACCGTTCAGCACCGCCACCGCCGCCGGCTTGACCGCTCCGAGCAGAGCAGTCAGGTCGATCCCGAGGCCAAGCGCATTGACCGAAAGCGACAGGTTGCTGACCAGAGACGTGGTGAGCGATTGTGTAATGTTGCGCGTCGAAACTGTCTTGATCGTCTTGTTGGCGATGTCGGTCGCATCGAAGGTCAGCGTCGTCGGGTTGTTGTTGGTGATCGCGGTGGCGGCGGAGCCCATCACCTGTATCAGGGGAATGTTGGTCAGCAGCAGCTTAAGGCTCACATCCGCGATTTCGGCGTCAGTGAATGTCTGCGGTTGGCTGAAGTCGCCAAAGCCTGAAGTGTTGCTGTTGGCCAGGTGCAGCGCGGCAATGCCTGGGTGGGCCGCGATGGAAACCTTGATGCTGGAAGGCCCTGTCGGACAAGTGATGTCGGTCAGTTTGGCTTCGGCATAGGCGACTTCCACATTGAGGGGCAGGTTCACGGCCAGCAGACTGATGCCGCCGCCGAGACCAGGTGTGCCGACTCCGACGCTGGCCACCAGCTTGATACGCGTCTGGGCCGTGCGCACCGTGGTACCGATTCCACCGACCGCGAGCCATGGCGAAAATTGTGCCGGCTCGCCAATGGCAATGGTAAGCTTGGTGGAAAGAAGCCCCGGTACGGTGGCTCCGAGATTGACCTGAGCCTGGTTGGTGCCGTTAGCCAGCACTGCGGCGGCAGTCAGCATTCCCATGGCGCTTGCATCGACCCCAAGGCCTGCCGGCGTTTGTCCCAAGCCCACGCTGCCCACGGAGCCGAGGTCGACAAGGCTGCTGAGCGGGATCTTGACGGTGCTGGTCGACGTGGACGCGATCGTCTGCAGGGCGACCTTGGCCGTGTTGCCAAGTCCGGGCACATTGGCCATGGCGGTAGCGATCTGGCCGACGGTCGCCTTGGAGGCCAGCACATCCGTATAGGTACCGCCGGTCACGCTCACTTGCGTGGCAAGGGCACTTATGAAGGAGAGGACGCTGACATCGGCCGAGATCAAACCGTTGTAGTCCATGACGCTGAGCGAAATGTTGCCGCCGAGAAGTCCGCTCAGAAGCGCGTTGAGGATGCCGCCATTGACGCTGGCAAGTCTCGACCCGACCGAGAACGTCGCCTGCGGCGTCATGCTGGCGGTGGCTTCCGTGCCGATGACGGGAGTGGGGATCAGCGAACTCGCGAAATAGCGGGCGGGGATCTTCTTCAGGGTTACGCGGACGGCATTGTAGGGTGTCAAGTTGGCCTGGAAGCGCTGGCTCACATTGGCGCCGGATGCCGCGTATCGCCCCGGTGTGACCGACACGACGGTTTTGCCGACGGCCGGTGCGATCGTCTGTCCCGAGCCTTGAACGACAACCCCTGGCATGCCGTTGTCGGTTAGCGTGGTCACGACCGCGGTGTCGATCTTTGTGATGTTCGAGGCGGCGGTGATCGCGGCCAAGTCCACCATTGCCTGTGCTTCGCGACGCTCCGTGTAGATCGAAGCTTCGTCGATGGCGACGGCAGCCAGCGCAAGCCCGACCGGCGCCATGAGCGCCGTCATCACGGCAAAATTCGCTTTTCTGTCACCCAGCATCAGCCGTGCCAGCCGGCCGATCTCCTTGCAAGCGTGCGGCAACATTCAGATGCCCCCGACCCTTATCGTTGACTGGCGCGTGATTGTAGTCCCTGGCATCGCGATGCCTGGGAAGAGATTCCAGATCGGCAGATTGCGCGCATCGTACTGGATGGACACCACGAACTGGCTTCCATCGGCCGTGCTGTCGTTGGCCTGGTAGGTCAACTTGCTGACATCCACGAAGGGATATCCGCCGGCATTGTTGGTGACGAAGCTGGCTACCAGCGTCTGGCGCTCGGTCTGGTTCAGCCCGGCAATCGCCGTGCGGGCCGCATCCGCCGCGATCTGCTGGATCGAGTTGGCGGCGCCGAAATATATACCATATGCAACCATTCCGAGCAGAAGAAGAATGAAGATCGGAGAGAGCAAGGCGAATTCAACCGCCGAAGTTCCGGAATCTTCTTGAAATTTGTACCTTATTTGACAGATTTTGGGCAATTTACTTGCTCTGTTACTCATGGCCACCGACTTTGGAGATCGAACCATATAGGAAGTAGTCGTAATGTAACCGGTGGTTGCTTAAGAACGCATTAACACATTCCGTCAAACGGACGCGGCGATAGATTCCTCGTGATAAATGGCGTCGACGTGAGGAAACCAAGTCAAGCTTCTGATTTCGGCTGCCACGGCATAGCTTTCATCCCGCCTTACTTTGGGTGACCCAGAGAGTCTGTTGAAATAAAAATTCTCCGCGTTAGTGTCTGGACACCAGCCGCAGGAAGGGAACCGGCGGCGCGCTCAAAGGGGTCAGATATCGGCTCCGGGGCGTCAACACGTAAAGGCGCGCCGACGGCAGCGCCGACAGGGAGAACTTCATGCTGAAAAACATGCTGAAGGCGACTGTGTTCGCCACGACCATGGCGCTGGCCGGCACGTTCTACACGCCGACTTTCGCCGAGAGCGTCTATAACAGGGGATCCGCCGCCGAAGCGGAGACGCTCGATCCGCACAAGACCTCGACGGTCTACGAAGCCGATATCATACGCGACCTGTTCCAGGGCCTCGTCATGCATGACCAGAAGACGAACCTCATTCCGGGCGCCGCCGAAAGCTGGACGGTGTCCGACGACGGCACTGTCTACACCTTCAAGCTGCGCAAGGACGGCCTGTGGTCGGACGGCAGCCCGGTGACGGCGGACGACTTCGTCTATTCGTTCCGTCGGCTGGAAGATCCGGCCACCGCTGCCGAATACGCTTCCATGCTCTATCCCGTGAAGAACGCCGAGGAAGTCAACACCAAGAAGGCCAAGCCGGAGGAGATGGGCGTCAAGGCGCTTGACGCAAATACCCTCGAAGTCACGCTGAAGGCGCCGACGCCTTACTTCCTGGAGATGCTGACCCACCAGGCGACCTACCCGGTTAACAAGGCGTCCATCGAAAAACTTGGCGCCGACTGGATCAAGGCAGGCAAGCTGGTCTCCAACGGGGCCTTTACAGCGGCGGAGTGGATCCCCAACGACCATCTGAAGCTGGTCAAGAATCCGAAATTCTGGGACGCCGCGACCGTCAAGTTCGACGTGGTCAACTACATCCCGACCGAAGATCGCTCGTCGGCGATGAAGCGCTTCGAGGCCGGTGAACTCGACAGTTACGGTGACCTGCCGACCGAACAGCTCGCCGATCTCAAGACCAAATTCGGCGATCAGGTCCGTGTCGGGCCATATCTCGGCACCTACTATTATGCGATCAAGACCGACAAGGCGCCGTGGGACAATGTCGAGCTGCGCAACGCCATCTCGATGGCGATCGATCGCGACTTCCTGGCGGAGAAAGTCTGGCAGAATTCGATGCTGCCCGGCTATTCGATGGTACCTCCGGGCATCGAGGGCTACACGCCGGCACTGGCCAAATACGCCGACATGCCGCAGATCGACCGCGAGGACGCTGCCAAGAAGATCCTCGAGAAACTCGGCTATACACCCGAGCATCCGTTGAAGATGCAGATCCGCTACAACACCTCGGAAAACCACAAGAACACCGCTGTCGCCATCCAGGAACAGTTGAAGCCGCTTGGCGTCGAGATCACGCTGCTCAACACCGACACCAAGACCCACTACTCATTCCTCGAGCAGAAGGGCGACTACGACGTGGCGCGTGCCGCCTGGATCGCCGACTACAAGGACCCGGAAACCTTCCTCGGCATCTCGCGCAAGGCCAGCGGCAACAATTATTCGAACTACAACAGCCCGAAATACGAAGCGGCGATGGACAAGGCCGCCGCCGCCGGCGGCAAACCCGAACAGCGCATGAAGGAACTCGCCGAGGCCGAGCGCATCCTCGTCGATGATGTCGGCGAGATCCCGCTTCTCTACTACAGCTACCACGACATCGTTTCTTCGAAGCTGCATGGTTTCGACGACAATGTGATGGACATCCATCCGTCCCGCTTCATCAGCAAGGACTGATCCCTTGGCTGGGTCGCCGCGCAACTCAATGCGCGGCGGCTCTGGTTTGCCATCGCATCGGCCCGGGAACCGGATTCGATTTTCGACAATGTCGGTGCGAAGATTTGAAGACTAGAGCGCAATCGTCCAGCCGGACGCGCGCTGCTCTGGATCAAGCGGGGCACCGATGCTGCGATATGTATTAAGGCGGCTTTTGACCGCCATTCCGACGCTGTTCGTCATCGTGACCATGGCGTTTTTCCTGATGCGCGTCGCGCCAGGCGGCCCGTTCAACCAGGAGCGGGGGTTGAGTCCTGAGATCAGAGCCAATCTCGAAGCTCAGTTCGGTCTCAACGACCCGCTCTGGCTGCAATTTGTCCACTATCTCGGCAATCTTTTGCGCGGCAATTTCGGCCCGAGCTACAACATGCCGGATTTCACCGTCACCGAACTGTTCGCCAAGGGTCTGCCTATTTCGGTCCAGCTCGGGGCGTCGGCGCTTGTCCTGGCACTTCTGTTCGGTTCCGTGCTCGGCACCATTGCCGCGCTCAACCAGAACAAGCTTGGCGATTATGCCGTGATCGCGCTGGCGACCGCCGGCAGCACCATCCCCACCTTCGTCATCGCGCCGGTGATCCAGCTCCTGTTCGGGCTGACTTGGAAGCTGCTGCCGATCGGTGGATGGGGCGATGGCGCTTTGATCAACAAGGTCGGCCCGGTGCTGACGCTCGCTCTGCCGCAGATCGCCATCGTCGCCCGCCTGATGCGCGGCTCGATGATTGAATCGCTACGATCCCATCATATCCGCACGGCGCGCGCGCTCGGCCTCTCCGATTGGTCTGTGGTGGTCAAGCACGCGCTGCGCGGCGCCATCCTGCCGATCGTCTCCTTCACCGGCCCGGCGGCCGCGGCTCTGCTCACCGGTTCGGTCATCGTCGAGACGATCTTCTCCATTCCCGGTGTCGGCCGCTATTTCGTCGATGCCGCGCTCAACCGCGACTACACGCTGGTGATGGGGACGGTGGTGGTGATCGCCATCTTCACCATCGTTTTCAACCTGATCGTCGACGTCATGTACGCGGTCGTCGACCCGAGGGTGCGCTATGACTGACATCGCAGCCACGGCTCCCGCCGTCATCGGCCGCTCGCTCTGGGGCGATGCCTGGGCGCGCCTCAAGGCCAATCGCGCCGCCATGTTCAGCCTCTATTATCTCGCTTTGATCGCGATCATCAGCGTGGTCGGCCCCTCACTCGTGCCGCATCAATACACGACCATCTATGGTGATTATGTGCGCACGCCGCCAAGCCTGTCGGCCTATCCGAAGGCCGACACGATCGAGACGGCGCTCACCGAAGCGATCAAACGCATGCGGGTCGATATCAAGGAGTGGCGGCAGGAAGGCAACCAAGTCTTCGTTACCGTCAAGTCGAGCAAGCCGATCGACGACCGCAACATCCGCTATCTCGATCGTTCCGACGCCTTTGACGGCACCAAGATCGAGAGCAAGTCGCCTGACGGCCTCGAAGCGACGATGAGTGCCTCGATCAAGCAGCAATATTTCCTGTTCGGCACCGACAACACCGGCCGCGATCTGTTGTCTCGCACGCTAATGGCCGGGCGCATATCGCTGGCCATCGGCCTGCTTGCCGGCGTCGTGGCGGTGGTCATCGGCGTGATCTACGGTGCCGCGGCCGGCTTTGCCGGGGGCAAGGTCGACGAGGTGATGATGCGCATCGTCGACGTGCTCTATTCCTTGCCCTTCATCTTCTTCGTCATCATGCTGGTGGTGTTCTTCGGCCGCAACTTCGTGCTGATGTTCCTGGCGGTCGGCGCCGTGTTGTGGCTCGACATGGCGCGCATCGTGCGTGGCCAGGCGCTGTCGATCCGTCGGCAGGAATATGTCCAGGCGGCGGAGGCCATGGGTGTCGGTCAGCGCGGTATCCTGCTGCGCCACGTCATTCCCAACCTGCTCGGCCCGGTGGTGATCTACATGACGCTGCTGGTACCGCAGGTCATCATCCTGGAGAGCTTCCTGTCGTTCCTGGGGCTCGGCGTGCAGGAGCCTATGACCAGCTGGGGCGTGCTGATCTCGGTCGGCGCCAAGAACATCGGCACCGCCAACTGGCTGCTGTTGTTTCCCGCCTTCTTCCTCGTCTCGACGCTGTTCGCGCTGAACTTCGTCGGCGATGGCCTGCGCGACGCGCTCGACCCGAGAGATCGATAAAGATGGGGATCGATGAGATGGCTGCTTCCGAAACGATCCTCAGCGTCAAGGACCTGCGTGTCCGCTTCCGCACGCTCGACGGCGCGGTCGAGGCGGTCAAGGGCATCAACATCCACGTCAACGCGGGCGAAACCGTTGCCGTGGTCGGTGAATCCGGATCCGGCAAGAGCCAGACGATGATGGCGGCGATGAGCCTGCTGGCATCGAATGGCGAAGCGACAGGCAGTGTCGACTATCGCGGCCGCAATCTTCTGACTCTGAGCAAATCCGAACTCAACAAGGTCCGTGGCCGCAAGATCAGCATGATCTTCCAGGAGCCGATGACCTCACTCGATCCGCTCTATTCGATCGGTAACCAGCTGATCGAACCGATCCGCCGGCATCGGGGCTTGAATGCCGCCGAGGCGCGCGAAGAGGCGCTCAAGCTGCTGCGCCTGGTGCATATTCCCGATCCCGAACGGCGGATGAAATCCTATCCGCACGAAATGTCGGGCGGCCAGCGCCAGCGCGTGATGATCGCCATGGCGCTCGCCAACGACCCCGACATTCTGATCGCCGACGAGCCGACGACGGCGCTCGACGTGACCATCCAGGCGCAGATCCTGATGCTCTTGGCCGAGTTGCAGCGCAAGCTCGGCATGGCGATCGTCTTCATCACCCATGATCTTGGCATCGTCCGTCGCTTTGCCGACCGGGTCTACGTCATGCGCCAGGGCGAGGTTGTGGAGGAGGGCGAGGCCGAAGCCATCTTCGTCAATCCGCGGCATGCCTATACGAAAATGCTGCTGGCGGCCGAGCCGACCGGCAGCAAGGCGCCGCCGCCCGCCAATGCCCCGGTGCTGCTCGAAGGCAGGAATGTCGAAGTGACGTTCAGGATCGGTGGCGGGTTTCTTGCTGGCGAGCCGCTGATGCTGCGCGCCGTCGATCACATCTCGATCCGGCTACAGCGCAACCAGACCATCGGCATCGTCGGTGAATCCGGCTCGGGCAAATCGACGCTCGGTCGCGCCTTGCTGCGGCTGTTGCCGAGCGACGGTGTCATCCGATTCGGCGACCGCGACATTTCCCAGGCCGACCGGCGGGCGATGCGGCCGCTACGGCGCCAGATGCAACTCGTCTTCCAGGACCCGTTCGGCTCGCTGTCGCCGCGCATGACCGTCGGCCAGGTCATCACCGAAGGGCTTCTGGTGCATGAGCCGAATCTTTCGGGCAAGCAACGCGACCAGCGCGCGGTCGAGGCCTTACGAGAAGTCGGCCTCGATCCCAACGCCCGCAACCGCTACCCGCACGAATTCTCCGGCGGCCAGCGGCAGCGCATCGCCATTGCCCGCGCCATGATCCTGAAGCCCAAGCTGGTGGTGCTGGACGAACCGACCTCGGCACTCGACCGCTCGGTACAGAAACAGATCGTTGAACTGCTGCGCAAGCTGCAGGCCGACCACGAGCTGTCCTACCTCTTCATCAGCCACGATCTGTCGGTCGTGCGCGCCATGGCCGACTACATCATCGTCATGAAGCAGGGCAAGATCGTCGAGGAAGGACCGACCGAGGCGATCTTCAGCAATCCGCAGCACGTCTACACACAGACGCTGATGGCCGCGGCAATCGACGTCACGCGGTTCCGGTTGAGCGCCTGAGACAGTAGCCGCCAGGTGGGCGCTCAAGGCACCAAGGCAGCGCCTGTTCACTCAGTCCGTTGACCTCGGGCACTTGTTTGCCCGTACCGCGACTATGGCTTGTTGCTGTTGCTTCAGCCGGTCGATCCTGGCCGTTTCACGGTCGGCGACCGCGGTTTTCACGCGCGCGCCGCCCAGCAGCCAGCGGGGAACGTTGGTGTTCGCGACCTTGCCGCGGGTGATTGCGGTTCGCGAGATGTCACGGGCAACGTCTCCCAGCGCGCTGTTGAGCTCGGTGCATGTCATCGAATCGTATTTCGCCGGATCGATGGTTTTGCCGATCGACGAACAGCCGGCGACAAGAAACAGCGCAATCATCAGGGCCAGAGGCGAGGCTGTCGTCGAATTCAGATTCATGTCGCATCCGGCTTGCCGTTTCATCGACCCATCGTACCGCATCGAAGTATCTAGGGCCGACGGCCATTTCGTCAAAGTTTGCGATCGCGAAGAAACCTGTCGCCGAGCTGAGCCTTTCCGGCCGATGCAGGAACATTCTCCCACCGCGCCCGCCCTCAAAATTATCGGGCTGTTCATTCAATTTCCCTGGAAATTCTCACGCTGCTTCAGCGACGAATGTCGTTGGGGGGCAACCGCCGAACACTGCCTGGGCCATGTCGGTCTCATTTTCATCAACATGCGCCGTCACCAAAACGATCCCCTCGGTACCGCGACCATCCGTCTTTGCGGCAGTCGTGGTGAATGTTGCGAACAGGCCGCCGGCAACGCCGCCACAGACGGCACCGGCCGCTGCTGTTGCCCATACGCTTGCAGCAAGAGGATTGATGCCGTGGGCTGCAACAGCGCTCAGGCAGGCCAGCCCGCTGGCGGCACCGCCAAGGACGGACCCCAACGCGGAAACCAATAGAGTTCCCGCTTCGTCACGATAAGGTCCGATGATGGCAATCTGTACCCGTGGAATTCCGGCCGCCACCAAGTCGCCGGCAACCCTTGCCGCTTCGGCATGGGAATCAAAAAGTCTGCTAATTGTCGGCATGGTCACTCAAGGCTTTTGACTGTTCGTCAGCGTGTCGATGACGAAGGACGCGGCAATCAGGTCGTCACCCCGAATTCGGCCCTCGCGGTCCTCCATGATGGCCGCGACCTTCTGGAAGGTCTTTATTTCGCCCGCGGTGATCTGAGCCTCCTGCATCCTGGCCTTGAGGTCAGCCACGCGCACCCCCAGCGCTTGGGATATTTCAGTCTCACGGTTCAACATGGCGATCTGCATCCGTTATTGGGAAGCCCGTCGCCTCGAGGGCGGCGGGCTTCAGCCGCAAGCGGCTGGTTCAGTCGATGATCTTGATGATCTTGTGGGTGTCCGGATCCACAACAACTGTTCGGTTGTCGATCACCGTGTAGCGGTATTTGACGTTGGGGACTTCGTGAAGCTCGACCGTTTCGGGCAGCGCTGTTCCGATATTGAGTTCCACACCGGGAATCTTCACCGAAGCGAGGGGCTGCTTTTTCACATATTCACGGATGACTGTTTCCTGCTCGGGCTGGATGATGATGTCCTCGGCTGCGGCTGCGCCGACACCTGCAAGCAGCAAAAGCGACGCCGCGGCAGCGGCAAGATGCATTTTCATGAATTCCTCCTTTGCAAACCGGCGCGGCACAACATCGTCCGCGCCAAACCACCGAACTTGGGGAAAGTGCAAACGTTCCCAGGGCTGGGCTTCGGTCGGGCGAGGCATGAGACCTAAGTCTGATCGCAAAACGCAATGGTCTGATCCGAGGCGTTGCTCGGAACGGCCACTGTTTGCGGTCGTTGTCGGCTGCATGTTGCGGGAGGAAACCGATGGAGAAGAGTGTTGGCCAGGCGCGCTGGTTGCTCGCACCAGTCTTCGCGGTGGCCATCACCTTGATGGTGATTGGAGTAGCTCTTGGCTGATCGTTCAGGAGAATTACTCACGAAGGTTTGCATATCGGCGCAGCTACGTCCCTTCCTGTGCCGATAGGGTTCGCTCGCCGGGTGCCAATCCTGGCGAGCGAACTCTCGTTTCCATACCGCAACTATGCCAACAGGCGCATTTGGTTCCAACAACGCGCAACCGATTTCAGATTGGATAGAGAAGTCTGGGCACGTGTGCGGCTAACAAGCCAACGGCCCGGCTCCAAGCCGGGCCATTGGGCAGTCGGCGATCAGTAGCCGTCGTTTTCGATCACCACGGGATTGTGGCGATGATGGCGGTGAGTGGAGATGGAGCCTGTCACGACGACGGTGTCTCGACGATGATGCCGGCGCCCATGGTCATAGAATGCAACGGTACCGTGGCGACGGTGGTGCAAGCGCTGTCCATCTTCGTTGATGATTTTGACGCTGCTGTGGTGTCGATGATGGGTTCTGATAATCACATCGGCCTCGGCTGCCGTAGCCATCACGGGCAATCCCAAGGAAAGCGCCAAAGCGCAGATGACCATTGTTTTCATTGCAATTTCTCCATCGCCTTAATTAGCCCTTCGTCGGATAACCGCCGCTTCTCCCTTTGGTTCCGGGTTTTCCTTGCGGGCAGCCGGACGGCAGCGCGGTAAGTCGAAGGACGGGCGATCATCGCCTGGGGCTGAGAAGGGAGCTGCCTCTCGCTCGTGGTACTTGCGGAGACGATGTGTCCCGCCGGGTCAGTCGCTCACTTCAGGCAACACAACGATCTGCCCCAAAAGTCGCAATATCTGGCTACTGCCTCCGGCAGTTCCTTGCATGAACGCTCGTCGTCCGCATGGGAGGGCGCACAACATCATTTGGCTCGTTGGAGCGGTGGTCATCGTGATAGCGATCTTGAGCTTCTTTGGCCTTTGCTAAGCGCGACGTCAACGATGTCCAGCGGCCCTTATCTGAATGGGATCAGTCGAAGCCGACACCGCGGAAGCGCCGCAAACGGGTCGGCCGAAGATCGACAGGCATCATACTGACGACGAGGAGCAAGACTCTTGGCCCGTCTCAACAGCGGGAGAGCTATTTCGCTCCATTTTCAGGCGGGATGTATGTTTGAGCGCCAAAGTCGGGATGCGCTAACGCTTTGTTTTTCTGGTCGGAGTGGCAGGATTTGAACCTGCGACCCCCTCGTCCCGAACGAGGTGCGCTACCAGGCTGCGCTACACTCCGTGACCAGACCGCGGGCTTATAGCCGCCACACTTCGTTCCTGCAAGCGGCAATGGCAGCGCTTCTGTCGCATTTCGTTCGCTTTCGTCGGGCATTTCCGCCAAGCCCGGATTTCGGTCCGGGATAAACGTGGCTTAAAGCCTTGTGTGCTAAGCCGCAGCTCTCGATAGATCGTATTTTCTGCCGCCTGGAGTTCTGCTGTCTTGCCCCCAAAAATCGTTGGCGACGCCCGGCCCAATAGTTTCGAATTCGAAACCGAAGCGCTGATCAAGGCGTCCGGCTTTCGCGAATACGATGCGCGCTGGTGGTTCGGCCATCCCGGCTCCGCGCAGTCGCCGGAACTCAATCTGATCGGCGTCCAGGCGCTCGGCATGGGGCTTGGCACGCTGATTCGCCGTCTTGGCGCCGGCCCCGATATCGTCACCGGGCATGATTTCCGTTCCTATTCGCTGTCGATCAAGCTGGCGCTGGTGTCGGGCCTGATGGCCGCCGGAGCGCGGGTGAAGGATATCGGCCTGGCCTTGTCGCCCATGGCCTATTTCGCCCAGTTCGCGTTGGATATCCAATCCGTCGCCATGGTCACGGCCTCGCACAACGAAAATGGCTGGACCGGCGTCAAGATGGGCGCGGCGCGGCCGCTGACCTTTGGCCCCGAGGAGATGAGCGCGCTGAAGGCGATCGTGCTGGCCGGCGATTTCGACCTCGCCGGCGGCGGCTCCTATGATTTCGTCCGCGATTTTCGCGCGACATATCTCGACGATCTGACCCGCGACAAGCGCATTGCGCGAAAGCTGAAAGTGGTCGCCGCGTGCGGCAACGGCACCGCCGGCGCCTTTGCCCCGCAAGCGTTGGAACGCATCGGCTGCGAGGTGATCCCACTCGATGTCGAGCTTGACCACACCTTCCCACGCTACAACCCCAATCCCGAGGATATGCGGATGCTGCATGCCATCAGGGACAAGGTGCTCGAGACAGGGGCCGATGTCGGCCTTGGCTTCGACGGCGACGGCGACCGTTGCGGCGTCGTCGACAATGAAGGCAACGAGATCTTCGCCGACAAGGTTGGCGTGATGCTGGCGCGGGATATTGCGAGCCAGTATCCGGGCTCGACCTTCGTCGTCGACGTCAAGTCGACAGGCCTGTTCAACACCGACGCAGTTCTGCGCGCGAATGGCGCCGTCACCGATTACTGGAAGACCGGCCACTCCTACATCAAGCGCCGCGTCGCCGAGCTTGGCGCGGTCGCCGGTTTCGAAAAGTCGGGCCATTTCTTCTTCAACCCGCCGATCGGTCGCGGTTACGACGACGGCCTGGTCACCGCCATCGCCATCTGCCAGATGCTGGATCGCAGCCCCGGCAGTTCGATGGCCGATCTCTACCGCGCGCTGCCGCTGACCTTTGGCACACCGACCATGTCCCCGCGCTGCGCGGACGATCTGAAGTATGGCGTGGTCGAGCGGGTGGTTGCCGACTTTCAGGCCATGAAGCAGGGTGGCGCCACCTTCGCCTGCCAGAAGATCGCGGACCTCATCACCGTCAACGGCGTGCGCGTTGTCGCCGAGGACGGCACCTGGGGGCTGGTGCGCGCCTCGTCGAACAAGCCGGAACTGGTCGTGGTCGTCGAAAGCCCGGTATCATCGCAGCGCCGCCGGCAGATGTTCGACGCCATCGACGCCGTGCTGCGCCGCAGCCCCGAGGTGGGCGCCTACAACCAGACTTTTTGAAATGGTAGTTCAATGACCGAGCGGATTGTGAGTTTTGTCATGAGCGGCGGCGTCGGCTCGCGGTTGTGGCCGCTGTCGCGCGAGGACAATCCCAAGCAGTTCCACGATCTGTCGGGCGACGGCTCGATGCTGGCCAAGACCTTACGCCGGCTGATGGCCCGGCAGGAAGGCGAAACGCCGATCTTCCTGATCGCCGCGGAGCGTCATGCCAACCGTGTCCACGCTGACCTCGCCGGCCTCGATCTCGCTGGTGGCGGTCCGCTGTTCGAGCCGACCGGGCGCAACACAGCCGCCGCTGTCGCACTGGCGACATTGCGCACTTTATCCGAATTCGGCGACAGCCTGGTGCTGGTGGTGCCGTCGGACCATGAGATATCGACCCCGCGCCAATTCTGGCAGAGCGTCGAAGCTGGCGCCGAGGCGGCGCGCAGTGGCCGGTTGGTTGTGTTCGGCATCAAGCCGACGCAGCCTGAGACCGGCTACGGCTATATCGAGGTCGCTGCCGAAGGCGGCGGCACCTTCGACGTGTCGCGCTTCGTCGAGAAGCCGGATCTGGCGACTGCGCAGAGCTATCTCCAGGCCGGAAATTTCTACTGGAACACCGGTATCTTCCTGTTTCGCGCCGGCGCCATGCGCGATGCCTTTATGGCGTTCCAGCCTGATATCTGGCAGGCCACCGAAGCAGCCTACAAGGCCGCGACATCGGATCTCTCCGGCCTCTACATGCCGCTTGAACTCTACGCCGCCATCCCGTCGAACTCGATCGACTACGCCATCATGGAGCGGGCAAAAGACATCGCCATGGTGCCGGCCGGCTTCCGCTGGAACGATCTCGGCTCGTGGCAGTCGCTGCTCGATGTCGGCCCCGCCGACGACCAGGGCAATGTCATCATCGGCGATGTCGTCGCCATCGACTGCGAAAACTCCTACATCCGCAGTGACGGCCGCCTGCTGTCGGCGATCGGCATGAAGGACGTCGCCATCGTCTCGACATCGGACGCCACCTTCGTCGCCCCGGTCAGCCACAGCCAGCACGTCAAGAAGATCGTCGAGCAGCTCGAAAAGTCGGGGCGGCTGGAAACCAGGTTCACACCGGCGCAAGACCGCGTCATCGAAAGCGGCGCCTGGCGGCGGCGCGTGCACCATTGGCTGTTTCAGGAGACCTTGCCGTTGTGGTCGACATCGGGCGTCGACGAACGCCATGGCGGTTTTCATGAAGCGCTGGGCCTGGACGCCTCGCCGCTGATGAAGCCCAAGCGCATGCGCACCACGGCTAGGCAGGTCTATGCCTTCGCCGTTGCCCGGGCGCGCGGCTGGGACGGCCCGGCCGACCGGTTGATCAGCCACGGCATCGCGTTCATGGCCGGGAAGGGCCGCACCGACAGGGGTGGCTGGGTTCGCACGCTGAATGTCGATGGTTCGGTCGCCGATGCCACCGAGGATGCCTACGATCATTCCTGCGTGCTGCTGGCGCTGGCGCATGCGCATATGTCGGGCAATGCCGACGCCTTAAGGCTCGGTGAGGAAACCTTCGCCTTTCTCGATGCGCATCTCGAGGACAGCCGTATGACCGGCTTCCTCGAAACGTCGGGCGGCGAAGGCGAGCGCCGCTCCAACCCGCATATGCACCTGCTCGAAGCCTTCCTGGCTTGGTACCAGGCCACCGGCGAGCGCGCCCATCTGCGCCGCGCGGCGCGCATCATCGACCTGTTCCGTAGCCATTTCTTCGATTCGGAAAGCTGGACGCTTGGCGAGTATTTCGATGCCGAATGGAAGCCGTCCGCCGGCGAGAAAGGCTCGTGGACCGAGCCCGGCCATCACTTCGAATGGGCCTCGCTGCTGATCGATTTCGCCGGGCGCAGCGGCCAGGCCGAGCTGAGCGGCTTTGCCCGAAAACTCTATGCCTCGGCCATCGCCAATGGCCTCAACCGCGCTACCGGACTTGCCTATGGCGCCGTCTCGCGGCAGGGCCTGCCGCTTGACCAGATATCACGCAGCTGGCCTCAGGCCGAGGCGATCAAGGCGGCGATCGCGCTGGATGGCTCAGGCGGTCCTGATCTCAAGCCGGAGATCGAAGCCCGCGTCGGCCGGCTGTTTCGCTGGCACATCGACCCAGCGCCGCTCGGCCTGTGGATCGACCGCATCGACGAGCGCGGCCGCTCGCTGGCAACTGATGTTCCGGCCAGCATCTTCTATCATCTGGTCTGTGCGCTGACGCAGTATCTGGACAGCACAACGGAAAAGGCCGCGTAGGATCGGCTCAGTACGGGCTCGCCACGTCCCCGATCTCGACATAAACCGACTTCAGCTGCGAATACAGCGCCAGTGCCGCCAGGGAATTCTCGCGTCCGATGCCGGACTGCTTGAAGCCGCCGAACGGGATTTCCACCGGCGTCAGATTATAAGCGTTGATCCAGCAGGTGCCGGCTTGCAGCTCGGCAATGACGCGATGGGCGCGCGGCAGGTCGCGCGTGAAAACGCCGGCGGCAAGGCCGAATTCGGTGTCGTTGGCGCGGTCGATCACCTCTTCCTCGCCGTCGAATTTCAGCACGCTCATGACCGGCCCGAAAATCTCTTCACGGGCGATACGCATGCCATCGGTGACGTCGGTGAACACCGTCGGTTCGACGAAGAAGCCGCCCTGGAAACCCTGAAGTGAAGGCACGTTGCCGCCGCAGGCAAGTGTCGCGCCGTCCTGCTTGCCGATTTCGATATAGCCGACCACCTTCTCGTGCTGCGCCTTTGAGACCAGCGGACCCATCTGAGTTTCGGGGTCGAGCGGGTCGCCGATGCGGATTTTCTTGGTCCGCTCGACCAGCCGTTCGACGAAACGGTCGTGGATGCCGCTCTGCACGAAGACCCGTGTGCCATTGGAGCAGATCTGCCCGCTCGAATAGAAATTCCCGAGCATGGCGCCGCCGATGGCGTTCTCGATGTCGGCATCGTCGAAGACGATCAGCGGCGACTTGCCGCCGAGTTCCATCGTCGCGTGCTTCATCTTCGAACCGGCGAGCGACAGCACCTTGCGGCCGGTCGGCACCGAGCCGGTCACCGAGACCTTGGCGACGACATCGTGTCCGACGAGGCCGGCGCCGACATCGCCATAGCCCTGCACGACATTGAACAGTCCGTCGGGCAGCCCCGCCTCGCTGTAGATCTCGGCCAGCGCCAGCGCCGACAGCGGCGTGTTTTCCGACGGCTTGAACACCATCGCGTTGCCCATGGCGAGCGCCGGTGCGGATTTCCAGCCGGCGATCTGGATCGGGTAGTTCCAGGCGCCGATGCCGACACAGACGCCGAGCGCTTCTCGCCTCGTGTAGGCGAAGGGCCCGCCGAGATCGACCGACTCGCCATTGTAGGCGGCGACCGCACCGCCGAAATATTCGAGGCAGTCCGCTGCCGAAGGGGCGTCCGCCACCAGCGTTTCCTGGATCGCCTTGCCGGTATCCAGCGTCTCGATGCGGGCGAGGTCGGCATTGCGGGCGCGCAGGATGTCGGCGGCGCGGCGCAGGATGCGCCCGCGCTCGACCGGCTTCAGCCGCGCCCAGGCGGGCTGTGCGGCACGCGCCGCTTCGACGGCCAGTTCCAGCACGTTCGGCGTCGCCGAACGCAGCATGGCGATGGTCTCACCGGTTGCCGGATAGATGACCGGCAGCGGCGCGCCGCCTTCGTCCTCGATGTAGCGTCCGTTGACATAGTGCGATGCCGTGGGCTGGGCGCGCATGGGTGGTCTCCAAATGGTCTGCTCCCCCAAATGGGCGGCTCAATCTATCGGGCAGCTCAATCTGTCGGGTGGATCATGCTCTATCTGTCCGACGCCTGCCAGCGCGGATTGATCCATGGTTCCTGATTGGACGGCGCCAGCGGCGTGCGGCCAAGGATGTGGTCGGATGCCTTCTCGCCGGTCATGATCGAGGGCGCGTTGAGGTTGCCGTTGGTGACGCGCGGGAAGATCGAGGAATCGGCGACCCGCAAGCCTTCGACACCGATGACCCGGCACTCCGGATCGACGACGCTCATCATGTCGTCGGCACGGCCCATCTTGCAGGTGCCGCAAGGATGGTAGGCGCTCTCGGCGTGGTCGCGAATGAAGACGTCGAGATCATCGTCCGACTGTACGTGCGAGCCCGGCGAGATTTCCTTGCCCCGATAGGGATCGAACGCCGGCTGGCCGAAGATTTCGCGCGTCAGCCTTATGCAATGGCGGAACTCCGCCCAGTCGTCTGGGTGCGACATGTAGTTGAAGCGGATCATCGGCTGCGATTTCGGGTCCGGCGAGCGCAGCGTCACCGAGCCGCGCGACTTCGAACGCATCGGCCCGACATGCGCCTGGAAGCCGTGCGAGTTCGCCGCCGCCTTGCCGTCATAGCGGACAGCCGCCGGGATGAAGTGGTACTGGATATCGGGGTAGTCGACGCCGGCACGTGAGCGCACGAAGGCCGCCGCTTCGAAATGGTTGGTGGCGCCGAGGCCGGTCTTGAAGAACAGCCACTGCGCGCCGATGAGCGCTTTCGAAAACGGGTTGAGCACGGAATTGAGCGTGATCGGCAGCAATGATTCCTGCTGGATGTAGAGCTCCATATGGTCCTGCAAATTGCGGCCGACGCCGGGCCGGTCGGCCACCACGGCGATGCCGTTTTCGCGCAAATGCTCGGCCGGGCCGATACCGGAAAGCATCAGGATCTTGGGCGAATTGATCGACGATGCGGCGACGATCACCTCACGTCGTGCCTTAACGACCTGAATCTGTTTGCGAGCTTCGATCTCGACGCCGATGGCGCGTTGATTCTCGATGATCACCCGCCGCGCAAAGCCCTTGACCAGGCTCACATTTTTGCGCCCAAGCGCCGGCTTCAGATAGGCCGATGCCGCCGACCAGCGGCGGCCGCCGCTGATGGTTTGCTCCATCGGCCCAAAACCTTCCTGCTTGGAACCGTTGTAGTCGTCGGTCAGTTCGAACCCGGCCTGGCGGCCGGCCTCGACAAAGGCGCCGTAGAGCGGATTGCGGCGCGAGCCGCGCTGCACATGCAGCGGCCCACCGTGACCGCGCCAGCCGTCCTCGCCGCCGTCGGAGTCCTCCATGCGCTTGAAATAGGGGAGCACGTCGGCAAAGCCCCAGCCAGCCGCACCCTCTTCGGCCCAATGGTCGAAGTCGCGCGCATGGCCGCGCACATAGACCATGCCGTTGATTGAGGACGAGCCGCCGATCACCTTGCCGCGCGGTGTCGCCAGCACGCGGCCGCCGAGATGCGGTTCCGGCTCGCTGGCAAAGCCCCAATCATACAGGCTCATGTTGAGCGGGATCGACAGCGCCGACGGCATCTGGATCAGCGGCCCGATATCATTGCCGCCGAATTCGATGACGATGACCGAATGCTTGCCGTCCTCGGACAGGCGATAGGCCATGGCCGAGCCGGCCGAGCCAGAGCCGATGATGACGAAATCCGCTTCAAGCATGGTTCATATGCGCCATAAAATCGGCGAGCGAGACATTGCCGCCGGTAGCCACGACAAGGACAGTCTTGTCCTTCACATCCACCTTGCCGCCGAGCAGTGCCGCCAGCGACGCCGCCCCCGATGGTTCGAGCACCAGCTTCATGCGCTCGAAGGCGATCCGCATGGCGCGCCGCACCGAGGAATCGTCGACGGTGATGCCGCGAACACCGGCGGTCTTGACCGCGGCAAAAGGCGCGTCGCCCGGCCGACGCGACATCAGCCCATCGCAGATCGACTTCGGCCCGATCGGCATCGTCTCGATGCTGCCATGCGCCAGCGACGAGCCCATACCGTTGAAACCTTCCGGCTCGACGCCGATGATTTCAGTGGCCGGCGAGAGATAGTGGAAGGCAAGCGAAACGCCGCCGATCAACCCACCGCCACCGACCGAGCAGAACAAAAGGTCGGCGCTGGAACCCTTGGCCTCAAGCTGGTCGATCGCTTCGAGACCGGCGCCCGCCTGGCCGGCGACGATCTCCGGGTCGTCGAACGGATGCAGCAGGGCCAGACCTTCGGTCTCGGCGATCTCGCGTGCCTTGGCGGCGGCGACCTCTTCTCGCGCACGCTCGCCATGGTCGGTGAGCACGACACGAGCGCCATAGCCTGCCGTGGCGTCGCGCTTGGCGACCGGTGCGTCGATCGGCATGACGATGGTGACGGGAATGCCAAGCGCCTGGCCGGCAGCCGCCAGCCCTTGCGCGAAATTGCCGGAGGAATAGGCGACGACGCCTTTCCTGGTTTCGTCAGTCGAAAGCTGCTTTAGACGCCAGTAGGCGCCGCGCACCTTGAACGAGCCTGCCCATTGCAGCGATTCCGGCTTGACGAAAACGCGTGCCGCACCCGTCTCACGGGCCAGTGCCGTCGATTCGAGCAGCGGCGTGATCTGCGTCGCCCGTGAGGTGACGGCATAGGCCTGTCTGAGATGGTCGAGCGAGGGGACGAGAAGGTCTGCCATCATTCGCCTCGCGGATACCTTTTGCTCTCTTCGAGATTGTCGAGGTTCATGTGGTTGCGCATGAAACGCTCGGACGCCTTTTGCAGCGGCTGGAAATCCCAGGGGTAGTAGGCGCCGTTGCGCAGCGCCGGATAGACGACCCAGCGGCGCGCCTGGCTTTCGCGGACGGCGGCATCGAAGCCTACCATGTCCCAGCGCGCCCGAACCTTGTCCATGAAATCAGCCACCAGGCCCGCATAGGCCGGGCTCTCCGCCAGATTGTTTCGCTCGAGCGGATCGGTTTCGAGATCGAACAACTGCGGTGGATCGAGCTCGCAATGGACGAATTTGTATCCGCCGTCGCGGATTGCCACCAAGGGCGCGCAGGAGCCTTCCGCCGCATACTCCATCAACACAGGCGCGGTGCGCTCAATGCCCTCTGTGAGCGGCAGCAGCGACTGGCCGTCGGTCCACGGCGCGATCGCCTCAATGTCGATGCCGGCGAGGTCGCAAAGCGTCGGTGTCACATCAAGATTGGAGACCGGCGCCTCGATCAGCCCGGCTGGCACCCCCTTGCCGGCAATCATCAGCGGCACCCGCGCCGAGCCTTCGAAGAAGCTCATCTTGAACCACAGGCCGCGCTCGCCGAGCATGTCGCCGTGGTCCGAGCAGAACAGGATGATGGTGTCGTCGGCCATGCGGGTGCGCTCAAGCACGTCCAGAAGCTCGCCGAGCTTGTCGTCGACATAGGAGATGTTGGCGAAATAGCCGCGCCGCGAGCGACGGACCTGCTCTGGCGTGATCTCGAAAGAGGAATAGTCGCTGGCGTGGTACAGCCGCCGGGAATGCGTATCCTGTTCGTCATGCGCGATGAACCCGGTTTCCGGATCCAGCGCCTGGCAATGCTCATAGAGATCCCAATACTGCTTGCGCGCGACATAGGGATCGTGCGGGTGCGACAGCGAGACAGTGAGGCACCAGGGCCGATGGTTCGCATCGTCCTGTTCGCGCGAAAGCTGATAGAGCTTCTGCGTGGCCAGGAACACGACCTCGTCGTCATACTCCATCTGGTTGGTGGTCTCGGCGACGCCGGCGCCGGTGACCGAACCCAGATTGTGGTACCACCACTCGATGCGCTCGCCCGGCTTGCGATAATCCGGCGTCCAGCCGAAATCGGCCGGGTAGATGTCGGTGGTCAGCCGCTCCTCGAAACCGTGCAGTTGATCAGGCCCGACGAAATGCATCTTGCCCGACAGGCAGGTGTAGTAGCCGGCGGCGCGCAGATGATGGGCAAAGGTCGGGACCGATGAGACGAATTCGGCCGCATTGTCATAGACACCGGTGCGCGACGGCAACTGCCCGCTCATGAACGAGGCACGGCCCGGCGCGCAGAGCGGCGACGCCGTGTAGTTGTTGGCAAAGCGCGCCGAACGTGCGGCCAACGCTTTCAGATGCGGTGTGTGCAGAAACTCTGCTGGGCCGTCCGGAAACAGGGTCCCGTTGAGCTGATCGACCATGACGATCAGGAAATTGGATTGCTTCGTTGTCACTGTTTGCGCCGCTCGCCAAGTTTGGTTTCGAGATAGTCCTCGACCAGCGCGATCGCGGTCGCGGCATCAGGCACGCCGTCCTTCAACGCCCGCCTGATATAGAGCCCGTCGATCATCGCCGCTGTCGTTTCGGCGGCGCGGTCGGCTTCGGCTTTGGGCAGGATGCCGGTCAGGCCGCTCATCAAATTGGAGTGCAGACGCCGCGCGTAGACCCTGAGCAACCGGCGCAAGGCCGAGGATTTCTGTGCCTCGACATAGAAGGCAAGCCATGCGGCGATGGTTTGCGGCTGGAACTGAATGTCGGAGAAGTTGACGCCCACCACGGCCGAGACGCGCTCGCGCGCGGTGCTGGCTGATTGCAGGGCGCGTCGCATGTCGATGGTCAGTTCGGCCAGGATGTGCCGCATCGTCGCCAGCAGCAATTCGTCCTTGGCGCCGAAATAATGATGGGCAAGGGCGGACGATACGCCGGCGCGCCCGGCGATCTCGGACATGGTCACGTCGAGTGAACCGCGCTCGCCGATCGCCGAGATCGTCGCATTGATGAGCGCCTTGCGGCGCAGCGGTTCCATTCCGACTTTCGGCATCTCGCTATGATCCTTTGAAGCAGGATTATTTTTTATTGACGGGTCAATCAACAAAAAAATCAGCACTGGCGTTGTTTGTACCAAGCGATTGTCCGATTTCAGCCCTTCACGAAGCGGGTCGGATTGTTTATCTTTGAACAATAAATATGACGTGCGCCTTGAGCCCACATGCTAGGCTGGCGCCAAGGATGGAGACCGCCATGACCGCATGCATCGTTGGCTGGGCGCATTCGCGCTTCGGCAAGCTCGAGGGCGAAACGCTCGAAAACCTGATCGTCAAGGTGGCAACGGACGCGCTCGACCATGCCGGCATCGGCCCGGACGAGGTCGACGAGATCGTGCTCGGCCACTTCAACGCCGGCTTTTCGGCGCAGGATTTCACCGCCAGCCTGGTGCTTCAGGCCGACGACCGGCTGCGCTTCAAGCCGGCGACGCGCGTCGAGAACGCTTGCGCCACCGGGTCGGCGGCGGTCCGGCAAGGCATCCGCGCCATCGACGCGAATGCCGCCCGCATCGTGCTGGTGGTAGGCGCCGAGCAGATGACGACGACGCCCGGGCCGGAGATCGGCAAGAACCTGCTCAAGGCGTCCTATCTGCCCGAGGATGGCGACACGCCTGCGGGTTTCGCCGGCGTCTTCGGCAAGATCGCGCAGGCCTATTTCCAGCGCTATGGCGATCAGTCGGACGCGCTGGCTATGATTGCCGCCAAGAACCACAGGAACGGCGTCGACAACCCCTATGCGCAGATGCGCAAGGATTTCGGCTATGAGTTCTGCCGCCAGGAGAGCGAGAAGAACCCGTTCGTTGCCGGCCCGCTGAAGCGCACCGATTGCTCGCTGGTCTCCGACGGCGCCGCTGCCCTTATCCTTGCCGACACCGCGACGGCACTGAAGATGCGGCGTGCCGTTGCCTTCCGCGCCAACGAGCATGTGCAGGATTTCCTGCCGATGTCGAAGCGCGACATCCTGACATTCGAAGGCTGCGAGCAGGCCTGGACCCGGGCGCTTAAGAACGCCGGCGTGACGCTCGAGGATCTTTCCTTCGTCGAAACGCATGACTGCTTCACCATTGCCGAACTGATCGAATATGAGGCGATGGGTCTGGCCAAGCCGGGCGAGGGCGCCAGACTGGCACTGGACGGCACAACGGCCAAGGACGGCCCCCTGCCGGTCAATCCCTCAGGCGGGCTGAAGGCCAAGGGCCACCCGATCGGCGCCACCGGCGTGTCGATGCATGTCTTGACCGCCATGCAGCTTGTCGGCGAAGCCGGCGGCATTCAGGTGCCCGGTGCAAAACTCGGCGGCATCTTCAACATGGGCGGTGCGGCGGTCGCCAACTACGTTTCAATATTGGACCGGATCAGGTAGAAGCAGCCCGTATTTTTGCGGGGTAGCCATGACAAATCCGGTTCTGATCGAAGTCTTGCGCGGTGCGATCGTCGAGAGCGCGCATCGTGGCGCGGTCGCGGTCTTCGATGCCGATGGCAAACCGGTCTGGGAGATCGGCGATACGGCCAAGCCGGTGTTCCCACGCTCTGCGGTCAAGGCGATCCAGGCATTGCCGCTGGTCGAAAGCGGCGCGGCCGATGCCTATGGCTTCGGCAACCGCGAGCTGGCGCTCGCCTGCGCGTCCCATTCGGGCGAGCCGGCACATGTCGAACTGGCGCGGTCCATGTTGGCCAGGGCCGGGCTGGACGGGTCGGCGCTCGAATGCGGCACGCATTGGCCGTCCAATCATGAAGCCCAGATTGCGCTCGCCCGCTCCGGCGGCTCGCCGAACGCATTGCACAACAATTGTTCCGGCAAGCATTCCGGCTTCCTCTGTACATGCGTCCACGCCGGCATTGCGCACCGCGGCTATGTCAAGCCAGGGCACGGCCTGCAGGAGATGGTGCGCGACGCCATGCAATCGGTCACGGGCGCTGTCCATGGCGCGGACGAGCGAGCGACCGATGGCTGCTCGATCCCGACCTATGCGGTGCCGCTCCGGAGCTTCGCGCTCGGCTTTGCACGTATGGCAACGACAAATGGTTTTGGTCCCGAGCGCGCCAAGGCCGCGAGGCGCCTGCTGGCCGCCTGCATGGCAGAGCCCTTCTTCGTTGCCGGAACCGGCCGCGAAGACGTCGCCCTGATGGAGGCCGCACCAGGGCGCATTTTCACGAAAGGCGGCGCCGAAGGCGTCCACTGTGCCGCAATTCCGGAACTTGGTCTTGGTATCGCGCTCAAATGCGATGATGGCGCCGGCCGCGCTGGCGAAGCCATGGTTGCCGCCGTTCTTGCCAAATTGTTGCGCGCTGACGAGGCCTTGGCAGCTAAGCTAACCGACCTGGCGAAAGCGCCGATCCAAAGCCGGAACGGCGCCAAGGTTGGGGCGCTGA
This sequence comes from Mesorhizobium sp. M1396, assembly GCF_040317725.1. Classification (NCBI taxonomy): domain Bacteria; kingdom Pseudomonadati; phylum Pseudomonadota; class Alphaproteobacteria; order Hyphomicrobiales; family Phyllobacteriaceae; genus Mesorhizobium; species Mesorhizobium sp. M1396. The sequence continues at coordinate 45,508 of NZ_JAMYLA010000005.1, forward strand.
GGCCCACCGCAGCCTTGAATTAAACCGCCCTCAACTGACGTGATTGCGCTCGACGGTCAGATGCGCGTAGCCGCTATTGTCCGATGACGCCAGGTCACCCGTCGCCGGCTCGGCCCAGCGCTGGCCGACAACGGCTCCGTTCAACGCGCCGTCGATGACATTGTCTGATATGACGGCCGTGCCGGCGCCCTCGACCACGGACACGACGATGGCCGTTCCAGCCTTGCGGATGATGTTACCGGTGGCGACGACATTGCGCAGATACGGACCCCAGCCGATCTGCATGCCGTAGAGCGGTGCGTTCTCGATGACGTTGTTGGAAACGGTCGTGTCGGCCTCGACCCCAATGCCGACGCCGAATCCAGGCGAGTCGGCGGGGTAGGGGCCGCTGGTCGACAGATTGCGCACGATGTTGCCCGAGCACACACCCATGCGGCCGCCTTCGTTGAAGTTGACGATCGAGATGCCGTTGGCGGCGCCATCGACGATGTTGTTGCTGATGACGGCGCCTTCGAACGAGAACTCGGAGTAAACTGCTGTTTCGCCCGAGCGCGAGCAGGTGTTGCCCGATATCTGCAGATTGCTGGCGCTGTTGGCGCGGATCGCCGAAAAGGCGCAGTCCGAGACGATGTTGCCGGAAATGACGACATTGCCGGCCCGGAAGGCATTGATGCCATTGCCGTTCTGGCCGGTCCCGCCGCTGCGCGCCTGGATCCGTTCGACGCGATTGCCGGTGACCATGGTGCCGTCTTCCGCCGCCTGCCAGCGGTGCACGAGAATGCCGCCATTGGCGCAGTCGGAGACGGTGTTGCCCGTGATCGCCAGCCCGCCGGCCTCGACCGAATAGATGCCGGCATCGGCAGCTCCCGATATCTGCGAGCGCTCGACCCGGCCCGTCGCGTGTTCCAGAGCCAGCCCGTTCTTGCCGCTGCCGGTTATTTGGCAATTGTCGACGACCAGATGCGCGACACGGCGCAGATCGAGCAGCCCTTGCGCGTAGTCGCCCATCGTGCGGTTTGCGCCGTCGAAGACCAGTCCGCTGAGTTCGATATGATCGGCCTGTTCTGCCATGAAGAGATGACCGTCGCCGCCGTAAACGATGCGCGTTGCCCCAGGCACGCCGGAAAGACGCACGCGGCCGGGCAGCGAGAGGTTCGACACCACATAGGCGCCCGGCGGCAGGAACACCGGCATGTCGCGGTCGTTTGCGTCGCGCAGCAGCTTGGCGAAGGCCTTGCTCTGATCGTCGAAGGTACCGGGCTGCACGCCGAGTTCGGTGGCATTGATCGAGCCGCGCATCGAGGCTTTCTCGATGCCGGTCAGGCTGGCGGCCGCCGCCTTGCCAAGCGAGAGGCCCATGACGGCAAAGCCGGCGGTTCCGGTCAGCAGCGTTCGTCTGTTCAACATCGGCACAGGTCCTGGCTTTCAACCCTGACACCGCAGGAATCATGCCAGCCGGTCTGCCTCTTCCGTCGAGGGCAACGACAATGGCTTGTCGAGCAGCCTTTCCGCGCCTAAGTTCAGAGGATGAGCAGAGCTTTCACGCGCGAGGAAGACAGCGAAAACGCCATTGCCGGTGTCGGCGAGCGGCCAATCAGCCATCACCGCAATCTTGTGACGGAGCGCGGCTTGGCGATGATCGAGGAGAATCTCGCCGATCTGCGCGATGTACTGGCGAAAGCCGAGAGGAAGGCAGACCGCGAGCGCATCGCGGTGGTGTCGCGCGATCTGCGCTACTGGACCGCCCGGCGTGAAAGCGCCGAGTTGTCGGTGCCGGAATCGGGCAGCGACCTTGTACGCTTCGGCATGGGCGTCACACTCGAGGGCGATGACGGCAGGAAGGTGCACTGGAAAATCGTCGGCGAGGACGAAGCCGACCCGGCCAAGGGGACCATTTCCCACGTATCGCCGATGGCGGTCGCCCTGTTCGGCAAGAAGGTCGGCGACGTGGCAAGCGTCAACGGCAAGGAATGGGAAATCGTCAAGCTCTCCGACAGCTAATCCTCTAGCTTGACGACATGATCGCGGAAGAAGGCTGCGGCGCCGGCTTCACCGATTTCGCCTGAAGCAACTGCCATGACGAATTCGTAAAGCGTGCCGTTATCGGCTGTCAGGACATGGCCGTTCACAATCAAAAATGCGCCTGCGGCCACGATGGCGGTACGCTTGTTGCCGTCGACAAAGGCATGATTCCTGGCAATGCCAAAGACATAGGCGGCAGCGAGATCCTCGATCGCCGGATCCCCATAGTTCGCCTTGTTTTCAGCACGGGCGAGCGCCGATTCAAGAGCATTTTCATCTCTCAAACCTGGCGCTCCACCATGCCTTCGCAATTGCTCGGCATGCATCGCTTCGACCGCGCGACGTGACAGAAACTCCCAGCTCATTCGGCGAGCTTCTGAAGTGCGACCTTGTATTTGTCCATGACCTGACGAGCAGCTTCCATCTGCCGTTCGAAACTGTCATCCATCGGCTCAAGAGCAATACCCTTGTCCGTTTCGACGATTTGAAGCTGATCGCCGGTCTTCATGTTCAAACGGTCGAGCAGCTCCTTGGGCAGGATAACACCTTCGGAATTGCCTATCTTGCGAATGGTCGTGTTCATGATGGATCATCCTGTTGCAACGCCGATTATAACTGGATCGGCGCGCTGTTGCAACAGGTATTATAACAGACTAGGCCAGCAACCGGTCCAGCAAGCGATCCGCCGCTTCCGGAATGACGGTGCCCGGCGGGAAGATTTCCGCCGCACCTGCTTGCAGCACCGCGTCATAGTCCTGCGGCGGGATAACGCCGCCGGCGACGATCAGCATGTCGCCGCGGCCGAGCTTCTTCAGCGCGTCGCGCAGTTCGGGGATCAACGTCAGATGCCCCGCCGCCAGCGACGAGGCGCCGACGATATGGACATCCTGCGCGACCGCCAGCCTGGCGATCTCATCGGGTGTCTGGAACATCGCTCCGACGGTGACGTTGAAGCCGAGATCGGCGAAGGCCGTGGCGATAACCTTCTGCCCACGATCGTGGCCGTCCTGTCCCATCTTGGCGACGAGAATGCGCGGCTTGCCGCCAGTTTTCTTTTCAAAGGCGTCGAGCTTGTCCTGCAGCCCGTCGACCACGGGATGGTCGCCAAGGGCCTTGCGATAGACGCCGGAAATGGTCTGCACCGTGGCGACGTGGCGACCAAAGACCCTTTCCAACGCAAATGAAATCTCGCCGACCGTGGCATTGGCGCGCGCGGCGCGGACAGCGAACTCCAGCAGGTTTTCATTGCCTTGCGCGGCACGGGTCAGCGCATCGAGCGCGCTTTCGACTGCGGCGACATCGCGCGTGCCCTTCAGCCGTTGCAGCTTCGACAATTGCCGGGCCCTGACTTCGGCGTTGTCGATCTTCAGCACGTCGACCTCGATGTCGGTCTCGGGCCGATGCGCGTTGACGCCGACCAGCATTTGTTCGCCGGAATCGATGCGCGCCTGCGTGCGCGCGGCGGCTTCCTCTATGCGCAGCTTGGGAATGCCCTGTTCGGTCGCGGCGGCCATACCGCCAAGTGCCTCGACCTCCTCGATATGGGCAAGCGCGCGCGCCACGAGGTCATGCGTCAGCCGTTCGAGATAGGCCGAGCCGCCCCACGGATCGATGACGCGCGTGGTGCCGGATTCCTTTTGCAGGATGAGCTGTGTGTTGCGGGCGATGCGCGCCGAGTGGTCGGTCGGCAGCGCCATCGCTTCGTCGAAGGAATTGGTGTGCAGCGACTGCGTGTGACCCTGCGTCGCTGCCATCGCCTCGATCATGGTGCGGATAATGTTGTTGTAGGGATCCTGCGCCGTCAGCGACCAGCCCGAGGTCTGGCAATGGGTGCGCAGTGACAGCGAGCGCTCGTCCTTCGGCGAAAAATTCTTCTTCATCAGGGTCGCCCACAACAGGCGCGCGGCCCGCAGTTTGGCGACTTCCATGAAGAAGTTCATGCCGATCGCCCAGAAGAAGGACAGGCGCGGCGCGAAGCGGTCGATATCGAGGCCCGCCGCAACGCCGGCGCGGGCATATTCGATGCCGTCGGCAATCGTGTAGGCGAGCTCAAGGTCGGCCGTCGCGCCGGCCTCCTGCATGTGGTAGCCGGAGATCGATATCGAATTGAACTTCGGCATGTTCTTGGACGTGTAGGAGAAAATGTCCGACACGATCCGCATCGAGGGTTTCGGCGGATAGATGTAGGTGTTGCGGACCATGAACTCCTTCAGAATGTCGTTCTGGATGGTTCCGGCGAGATCCTTCTGAGCAACGCCCTGTTCTTCGGCCGCGACGATGTAGAGCGCCATGATCGGCAGCACCGCGCCGTTCATCGTCATCGACACTGTCATCTCGCCGAGCGGAATGCCGTCGAAGAGCTGCCGCATGTCGAGAATGGAATCGATGGCGACGCCCGCCATGCCGACATCGCCGGCAACGCGCGGATGGTCGCTGTCATAGCCGCGATGCGTGGCAAGATCGAAGGCGACCGACAGGCCCTTCTGGCCGGCGGCCAGATTGCGCCGGTAAAAGGCGTTGGATTCTTCGGCCGTCGAGAAGCCGGCATATTGCCGGATCGTCCAGGGCTGCTGGACATACATGGTCGGGTAGGGGCCGCGCACGAAGGGCGGCAGGCCCGGGTAGGTGTCGAGATACGGCAACCCCTTGAGGTCGCTCTGATTGTACAGATGCTTCGCGATAAGTCCTTCCGGCGTCGTCCGCTGGCCTTTGACCTCGACGGGTGCGCGCCGTGGCGGGACCCAACCGATCTGGCTGAAATCGGGGATCAAGAGGCGGCTCCGATGGATTGGTCGATGCGGACCGGAAACAGCGGCTCACAGACGGCAACGCCTTCCGTGAAGGCGGGCCGCCGTTCCGCCGCGAGCGTTTCGACCGGAGGTTCGCTTTTCAGCGGGTAAAGCGTGGTGCCGATGATGGTCCGTTCGCCTGCCCGGTAGGCTGCGTTGCGCTGCGCTGCAGCGGCGTGAACGCGCTTCTGGATATGTCCGTCCTGAAGGCTGGACAAGACGCCGCCCTCGGCCTCGATTGTCTGCAATTCCGTCCAAGCCATCTCGCAGAGTTTGGTGGTCAGCGCTTCGACCGCGCCGGAACCATAGGCAGGATCGGCGACATGATCGATATGGCTTTCATTGGCCATGATCAGCTGCGTGTTGCGGGCGACACGACGCGCAAACCCCGCCGGCAAGCCATGCGCGATCGTGTGCGGCAAGATCGAGATCGAATCGGCGCCTCCGGACGCCGCGGCAAAGCAGGCAATCGTGGTGCGCAGGATGTTGGTCTCCGGATCCATGGCCGTCATCATCCGAAACGACGTCTCGGCATGGATGTTGGCCGTGGAATTGGGGATCGAGCAGGCTTCCTGCACCCGCGTCCAGAGCCTTCGCAGCGCCCGCACCTTGGCCATCGACAGCAACTGGTCCTGGTCGACGCTGAGCGCAAAGCCGATATGGGGCGCGGCATAGACGAGCGGCTGCCGCGCCGTCTCGAACATTCTGAGATAGGAGACCGCCGAAGCCAGCATGATGCCAAGTTCCTGCGCTTCCGTCGCGCCGGCGTTGTGGAACACACGCCCGTCCGCCTCCAGAAGCACGCCCGGAACGCCCATCGAGAAGAAGTGCGCCAGCGATTGCGGCATCGAGGCCTGCAATGCCTCGATCGACATGCGCAGCCGGCCGGTTCCGGCGAAGATCGCCGCCGGATCGATGCCGAAGGAGAGGTTGAGCTTTGCCGGGTCGGACCGGCGCTTGCTCAGGAACGCCACCAGCCAGTCGGCCACGGCGCGGCTCCAGGGATGGGCGTCGATGCGAACCTGGACGCGGTTGAGCGGTATGCCGTCCAGTACCGTCTCCAGCGCTTCCGCCGTTCTCGGCAGGCCGTAGCCGAACGCGTTCGGCGCTCCTTCGAAGACAAGCGATAATCCCGTGGCGCCTTGCGCTATGTCGTCTTGAGCCTGGGTTCTGGCGCGGTCGATATCCGGATCGTCGATGCGCTGGCTGACGATCCAGGGCGATTTCGGGTTTGCGCGCACGGTCGGTTCCGCAGCGGTGCTGCGGTCGTAGAGCGGTTCGATGCGGATGTTGTCGTCGGTATGCGAGACCAGCTTCTCTTCGAAGGATGCGCCGGCCAGTGCCTTTTCCGCCAGGGCCAGCCATCGCTGGCGCTCGGCGTTCTCTGGTTCGACATCCCTGGTCAAGGCTTCGGCGCCCATCCGTCTTCCTCGCTTTATGCGCCCGCACCAGCCTGGAGCGGTTCAGTCTACGGTCCTCGGTCCGATATCGCAATGTAATGCGCTTTCAGCGGCCGAATTCGATCCAACAGATATAGGTCGGCCTGCGTGCACGAACCATGAACGATTGCCAAACACCGTCAAAATCCGCAAGCTTCAAAAAATCGATTTGGAGGGTCGCCCCGATTGAACGATTGGCCTGATTTGAACGATTGCCACCATTGGACGAATGGTCCCGACTTGAACGAATGGCATTGTCGCTGTGCAACGGCCTCACTATACCTGCGGCAAGGCCACTGGCTTTAAACACATCAGTTTGCGGAGACCGGACATATGGCTGACGACACCAGTATTTTCATCGGCGCCAGCCGCAAGCCCGACGACAGCTATCAGCGTGCCGAGCAGCTGTTGCTGCAATATGGCAATCGTCATGGCCTGGTGACCGGCGCCACCGGTACCGGCAAGACCGTCACCTTGCAGATACTGGCCGAAGGTTTTTCCAACGCCGGCGTGCCGGTCTTCTGCGCCGACATCAAGGGTGACCTGTCCGGCATCGCCATGATGGGCACGGCGCAGGATTTCCTCGTCAAGCGGGCCGAGCAGGTCAAGCTCGACCCCTATGACTTCCAGGAATTTCCGGTCATTTTCTGGGACCTGTTCGGCGAACAGGGGCATCCGATCCGCGCCACGGTTTCGGAAATGGGGCCGTTGTTGCTATCGCGCCTGATGAACCTGAGCGAGGCGCAGGAAGGCATCATGAACATCGCCTTCCGCCTGGCGGACGAAGAAGGCCTGCTGCTGCTCGACATGAAGGACCTGCAGGCGCTGCTGGCCAACATCGCCGAGCGCGCCGACGAGATCGGCTCGCGCTACGGCAATGTCACGAAGCCCTCGGTCGGGGCGATCCAGCGCACGCTGCTGGTCCTGGAGCAGCAGGGCGCGGCAAACTTCTTCGGTGAGCCGGCACTGCGCATCGCCGACATCATGCGCACCACCCGCGACGGACGCGGCGCCATCAGCGTGCTCGCCGCCGACAAGCTGATGATGAATCCACGGCTCTACGCGACATTCCTGTTGTGGCTGATGTCGGAACTGTTCGAGGTGCTGCCGGAAGTCGGCGATCCGGACAAGCCGAAGCTGGTGTTCTTCTTCGACGAGGCGCATCTTCTGTTCGACGAAGCACCCAAAGTGCTGATCGATCGCGTCGAACAGGTGGTCCGCCTGATCCGCTCGAAAGGCGTCGGCGTCTATTTCGTCACGCAGAACCCTTTGGATATCCCTGAAAAGGTTCTGGCCCAGCTCGGCAATCGCGTCCAGCATGCGCTGCGCGCCTATACGCCGCGTGAGCAGCAGGCGGTGAGGACGGCGGCCGAGACGTTCCGGCCGAATCCCGATTTCGACTGCATGACCGCCATTACCCAGCTCGCCACCGGCGAGGCGCTGGTCTCGACGCTTGAGGCCAAGGGTGTTCCGTCGATTGTGCAGCGGACACTGATCCGGCCGCCATCCTCGCGGCTTGGGCCCATAACGGCTGCCGAGCGACAAAAGCTGATCCAGGAAAGCCCGGTCGCTGGCCAGTACGATCAGCTCATCGATCGCGAATCGGCCTTCGAGATGCTGCAGAAAAAGGCCAAGGACGCGCAGGATGCCGAAGAGCAGGCGCAGCAGGCCGGCAGCGGCGGCCCACGTTGGACCATTCCGGGCTTCGGCAACGACGATCCCGCGCCGCAATCCGGTGGCAGGCGCGCGCCTGCACCGCGCCCGTCCAATCGCCAGACCGTGGCCGAGGCGGCGATCAAGTCGGTAGTGCGATCCGTCGGCTCGTCCGTCGGCCGGGCAATCGTGCGCGGCATCCTGGGCAGCCTGTCGCGGGGACGTTAGGACTTGAGGCAGCGGCGTTGCCGCTGCCTCGTCGGCTCAGAAAATCGAGTTGGTGATCTCTGTCAACGGGCCGAGCAGCACCGATCCGTCCGGCACGCCGGCGTCGATCGGGATAGCCCGGCGATTGGCCGTCGCCACCACTGGCTGGCTGGCATCGCTGGTGACGACAACTGGTGTCTTCATGGGCACGCGATCATAGAGATCGATGATGTCCTGGTTCATCAGGCGCACGCAGCCCGACGAGACCGACTTGCCGATCGACTTCCATTCCGGCGAGCCGTGCAGGCGGTAGAGCGTGTCCACGTTGCCCTGGAAGAGATAGAGCGCGCGCGCGCCGAGTGGGTTCTTCAAGCCGCCGGGCATGCCGCCATTGTCGGCGCTGTATGGCTTCAATTCCGGCTGCCGGGCAATCATTTCATCGGGCGGCGTCCATTTCGGCCATTTCTGCTTCCACTGGACGACGGCATCGCCGGACCATTCGAAACCGGCGCGGCCTAGGCCGACACCATAACGGATTGCCTGACCGCCCGGGCGAACCAGATAGAGGAAATGGCCGGTGGTATCGACGACGATCGTTCCCGGCTTCTGCCCGGTCGGATCGGGAACGATCTGGCGCAGGAACTGCGGATCGATCCTGTCGACCGGGATCGCCGGCAGATCGAAGCCGCCATCACTGACCGCTCCGTACATCGTCACATAGTCGGCTAGCGGCGGCTCGATATAGGCTGGCGGCGGTGGTTCGACCGGCCCCGGTCCGGTGGTCGCGCATGCGGAAACCGCGATCGAAGCAGCGCCTAAGGCTGCGGCGTTGAGAAAGCCGCGACGGCTCAGGCGATAGGATTCGATTTCGGTTTTGGACATGGTTGCCTTCTTTAAGTCTCAAATCGCAACAAAGCGTCAATGCGCCGATCGTTGCGCGGGTGCCTGACAACACCTGCGGCGATAGGCGGTTCCGATTCTGGCCTGAAGGTGGACAAACAAAGGCGAAGCTGTGACCGCGCCGCCACTGTGGCGCTGGGGACACACGTCCGCGTGCTAGGTACCTGGCACCAAAGCTTCGAGCGACGGCAGGATCAGCGCAGGTGGAAAGTCCCGGTACTCTTCGGGCTGGTTGGAACGGTTGATCCACACCGTGCGAAAACCGAATTTGGTGGCGCCTGCGATGTCCCAGCGATTGGAGGACTGGAAGGAAACCGCGCCGGGGTAGAGGCGCCAACCGGTGGCGACCATGTCGTAGACCGCCGGATCGGTCTTGAAGCGCCGCACCGTATCGACGGAGTAGATATGGTCTAGAACCTGGTCGAGCGCGGCGGACTTGACCGCGGCCCGCAGCATTTCGGGCGAACCGTTGGACAGGATCGCCAGTCTTGCTCCCGAAGCCTTGAGCGCCTTGAGCACGGCCGGCACTTCCGGATAGCAATCCAGCCGCCAGTAGGCGTCGAGTAATGTCGCCTTGAGACCGGGATCGGCCGAGGGAACCTTGCGCAAGGCGAAATCGAGCGCCTGTTCGGTCAACTGCCAGAAATCGGCATAGGCGCCCATCAGCGTGCGCACCCAGGAGTATTCGAGTTGCTTGGCGCGCCAGATCTCGGACAGCAATTGGCCGTCCGGCCCGATCCGATCGGCATGGCGGCGCACGGCGGCATGCACGTCGAACAGCGTGCCATAGGCGTCGAAGACGTAGGCGGCGTATTGCATGACGACAGTTTTGAGGGCAGGCGCGGCAAGGTGCAAGCTTTGATTGCATTGTGCCCCGTCGCTGGCCTCAACAAAACTCTTCGATGCCGATTGACGGCGCCCGCCAAAGCATCTTCCAATGGCTGTCACACGACACCGATTGAGACGGGACAAACACGATGACACTGGCGGCTGCGGCGCAATCCGCGACATGGACTTTCGTCGATGGTGATTGGCACGAGGGCAATGTCGCCATTCTGGGACCGCGCAGCCACGCCATGTGGCTCGGCACCAGCGTGTTCGACGGTGGCCGTTGGTTCGAGGGCGTGGCGCCGGACCTTGAGCTTCATGCCGCCAGGGTGAATTCTTCGGCGATCGCACTCGGCCTCAAGCCGTCGATGAGCGCCGACAAGATCGTCGGGCTGACATGGGATGGGCTGAAGAAGTTCGACGGCAAGACGGCGGTCTATATCAGGCCGATGTACTGGGCCGAGCATGGCGGCTATATGGGCGTGCCGGCCGATCCCGCCTCGACCCGCTTCTGCCTTTGCCTCTATGAATCGCCGATGATCCCGCCGACCGGCTTTTCGGTGACCGTGTCGCCGTTCCGCCGCCCGACCATCGAGACCATGCCGACCAACGCCAAGGCCGGCTGCCTCTACCCCAACAACGGCCGTGCCATTCTCGAAGCCAAGATGCGCGGCTTCGACAACGCAATGGTGCTCGACATGCTGGGCAACGTCGCCGAGACCGGAACCTCGAACATCTTCCTAGTCAAGGACGGCCATGTGCTGACCCCGGCGCCGAATGGCACCTTCCTGTCCGGCATCACCCGCTCGCGGACCATGACGCTGCTTGGCGAGTATGGCTTCAAGACCACCGAAAAGACGCTGTCGGTGCGCGATTTCCTCGAGGCGGATGAGATATTCTCGACCGGGAACCATTCCAAGGTGGTGCCGATCACCCGTATCGAGGATCGCAATCTGCAGCCTGGGCCGGTGGCCAAGAAGGCGCGCGAACTCTATTGGGATTGGGCGCATTCGACTTCCGCCGCCTGAGCGGATAAAAAGGCGATCGGCGCTTCATTCCGGAGTTGCCCCAACCCATCCCAGACCTATCTTAGTCCGGTATCCACACCGGATTTTTCCACGAGGGAGTATCATCCATGGCTTTTGAATTGCCCGCTCTGCCTTACGACTATGAGGCGTTGCAGCCTTACATGTCGAAAGAGACGCTGGAATATCACCACGACAAGCACCACAAGGCCTATGTCGACAACGGCAACAAACTCGCCGCGGAGGCGGGCATGGGTGATCTGTCGGTCGAAGAGGTGGTCAAGCAGTCGTTCGGCAAGAATGCCGGCCTCTTCAACAATGCCGCCCAGCACTACAACCACATCCATTTCTGGAAGTGGATGAAAAAGGTCGGCGGCGGCAACAAGCTGCCGGGCGCCCTGCAGAAGGCGGTCGACAGCGATCTCGGCGGCTACGACAAGTTCAAGGCCGACTTCATTGCCGCCGGCACGACGCAGTTCGGCTCCGGCTGGGCCTGGGTCTCGGTCAAGGACGGCAAGCTGGCGATCTCGAAGACGCCGAATGGCGAGAACCCGCTCGTCCATGGCGCGTCGCCGATCCTCGGCGTCGATGTCTGGGAACACTCCTATTACATCGACTATCGCAACGCCCGGCCGAAATATCTCGAGGCGTTCGTCGACAGCCTGATCAACTGGGATCACGTGCTCGAACTCTACGAAAAAGCGAAGGCCTGACCGATCTCCAGAAAAGCCCCGGCATCCGGGGCTTTTCTTTTGCGGGGTCGCAGTAAAAATCATCCGGGGAAGGGAATTTTCTCCCTGCGGCATCCGTTAACGTCCTGTCCCGAAATGCCTTCATCATGGAGCCAAATGAATGAGAAAGCTTGTCATCGCCATCTCAATGCTCGCCCTCGCGGCGTCGGCGGCCTTTGCCGACCCGATCCTCGACCGGCAGGCTCTGATGAAGGAGCGTGGAAAGATCGTCGGCGGCATTTCGAAGGTGGTCAAGGGCGAGGAGCCTTTTGATGCCGCGGCTGTGCTGACGCAATTGCAGGCGCTGCAGGCGAATGCCGAGAAATTCGACGCCGATGCGCTGTTCCCGACAGGCAGCGATACTGGCGATACGACAGCGGCGCCGAAGATCTGGCAAGACATGGCAGGCTTCAAGACGACCGAGGACAAATATCTCGCCGACATCAAGGCAGCGGCCGCCGCCGGTCCCGCCGACGTCGACACGTTGAAGGTGCAGTTTGGCGCGATTACTTCCAATTGCGGCACCTGCCACCAGACGTACCGGGTGAAAAAGAGCTGATAGCGGGCGATGCCCTGGCCGAAAAAGCTCGTCGGTGCCGTCGTCATTCTGGGCGGCGTCGCGGTTGCCGGATGGCTCCTGTCGGCGCCGGTGAGGCTCGACAATGAGACTCTGGCCAAGCTCGGTCCCGGCGACGCGGCCAAGGGCAAGCGCATTTTCTATGCCGGTGGCTGCACCTCCTGCCATGCAAAGCCGGGCTCGCAGGGCGATGCGCGGCTTCAACTCGTGGGTGGTCTCGAACTCAAGACGCCGTTCGGAACCTTCGTTCCGCCCAACATTTCGCAAGACTCCAAGGACGGCATCGGCACGTGGTCGGTCGAGGATCTCGCCAACGCCATGCTGAAGGGCGTGTCGCCCTCTGGCGAACATTTTTATCCGGCGTTTCCCTATGCCTCCTACGCGCGCATGAACCCGGCCGACATCGCCGATCTCTACGCCTTCCTGAAGACGTTGCCGGCGGTCGCCGGCAACGCACCCGCGAATTCGCTCGGTTTCCCCTTCAACATTCGTCGCGGCATCGGTCTGTGGAAACTGCTCTACCTCCGTAACCAGCCGGTCGTTGCATTTCCCGAAGGTACGGCTGGCCCGGTGATGGCGGGCCGTTACTTGGTCGAAGGGCCGGGCCACTGCGGCGAATGCCACACGCCGCGCGACTTAGCCGGCGGCACGAAAAAGAGCGAGTGGCTGGCAGGTGCCGTGGCTGCCGAAGGCAAGGGCATCGTGCCCAACATCACATCGGGCGAGGGCGGTATCGGCAATTGGTCGGAAGCCGACATCGCCAACTACCTCGAAACCGGTTTTACGCCTGACTTCGATTCCGTCGGCGGCGCCATGGTCGACGTGCAGCGCAACATGGCCCAATTGACGCCGGAGGACCGTGTGGCCATCGCCGCCTATCTCAAGGCGATACCGCCGCATCCCAACGGCTATCCGGCGCGCAAGAAGACGGCGAACTAGTCTTCGGATGACAGGTGGCGGTCGCCGAGAAAGTCGAAGCCTGTTTCGAAGAAATGGTTGTAGTTGCAGGTCAACTCCTCGCCGGGAGCGATGTCGCGCAGCGCAAAGGTCTCCTCGGGCGAGGAAACGTCGCAATTCGGCTCATCGGCATGGTTCATGTAGCGCGCGTCGTCGGCTTCGAAGACGATGTAGTTCGGGTCGCGCCGGTCGGGATAGGAGTAGCGGTCGAGATAGTTCTTCACCGGCCCGGCTTCGCGCTCATAAGTTTCGACGTCGATGAGCCGGTCGAACCTTGGATCCAGCTTCCAGATCAGCGAGCCGCGGGGAATGGCGTTCTTGGCAAAGACGCCGATGCCCTGGATGGGCGATTTGTCGAGATAGACGTCGACGAGCAGCATGATGAACCTTTACGCGATTGGGGCTGTCGGGCTAGGAAAAGCCGCGCACTGGGTAGCGCGCGGCCATCGCAATTGCGAGCAAAATGAGCAGCGCGGAATTCAAAAAGTCATGATCGCCAAGGCGACTGGCGGACCACGCAGCTTCCCCGTCAGCGCTGCTGCAGCGCGAGCCGAACACCCAGAGCACAGTAGATGCCGCCAACAACCTTGCCTTGCCATTTCAGCACCGTCGGATTTCGGCGGAGGAACACGCCGAGCCGACCGGCACTCACTGCAAAGACGACCGTGCTGAAAAGGCCGAGTAAGACGAAGATAACCCCCAATGTGGTCAACTGAAGTATTATCGATCCGTTTTCAGGCCGCACGAACTGAGGCAGGAAAGCGAGAAAGAAAAGCGCTGTCTTGGGGTTGAGCACTTCGGTCAGGACAGCCTGTCGAAACGCCTTGCCGGCGGAGATCGCGAGCGCGCCTGCAGCCGGGTTGGCCGGTGTCTTCTCAGTGATCGCGCGAATGCCGAGATAAACCAGGTAGGCCGCGCCCATGTATTTTATGACGCTGAACAGCGTCGCCGACGTGGCGATGATCGCCGAGATGCCAACCATCGCCATGACGGTGTGAAACACATCGCCGGCCGCGATCCCCGCGCCGGTGGCGATGCCAACCTTGGTTCCGGAGCTCGTTGCCCGCGCTATGGTAAGGAGCGTGGCTGGGCCCGGAATAAAGACGAAGCCGAGCACAACCGCGACATAAGCGATCAATGTAGCGAGATCGATCATCGGTCGATTTCTCCCGTAAGCTGCAGCTTGCCCATCACCTTCAGTGCAAACGAATAGGTATAGGCGATTTCCTCCAGTCGCGAAAACCGGCCGGAGGCACCGGCGTGTCCGGAATCCATGTTGATCTTGAACAGCACCGGATTGTCCCCGCTCTTGCGGTCGCGCAGCCGCGCCACCCATTTGGCCGGTTCCCAATAGGTGACACGCGGATCGGTGAGTCCGGCCAGCGCCAGGATCGGCGGATAGTTGAGCGCGGCGACATTGTCATAAGGCGAATAGGCGGCAATGGTCCGGTAATCGTCTGCCGACGCGATCGGATTGCCCCATTCAGGCCATTCCGGCGGCGTCAGTGGCAGGCTGGCGTCGAGCATCGTCGTCAGCACATCGACGAACGGAACCTCGGCGACGATGCCGCCGAAACAGTCCGGCGCCATGTTGGCGACGGCGCCCATCAGCATGCCGCCGGCCGAACCGCCTTGCGCGACGATGCGGTCATGCGCGGTGTAGCGCTCGGCAACAAGGTGGCGCGCACAGGCGATGAAATCCGTGAACGTGTTCATCTTGTGCGCCCGCTTGCCGTCGTCGTACCAGCCATAGCCCTTGTCCTTGCCGCCGCGGACGTGGGCGATGGCGAAGACAAAGCCGCGGTCGACCAGTGAAAACCAGTTGGTGTTGAAAGCGGCCGGCACGGCGATGCCATAGGAGCCGTAGCCGTAGAGCAGGCAAGGCGCGGATCCATCCAGCGGCGTGTCGCGGTGGTGCAAGAGCGAGATCGGCACCAGTTCGCCATCGCTGGCCGGCGCCATAAGCCGCCGCGTGACATAGTGGTCCGCATCATGGCCGGACGGCACTTCCTGGGTCTTGAGCAGCACCCGCTCGCGAGTGCGCATATTGTAGTCGAACACCTGGGCCGGCGTCGTCATCGACGAATAGGAAAAGCGCATGATCTCGGTGTCGTACTCATAGGAACCCGACAGGCCGAGCGAGAAAGCCTCCTCGTCCAGGGACAAAAGATGCTCTTCGCCGCTGGTGCGGTCGCGCACGACGATGCGTGGCAGGCCTTCCTTGCGTTCGAGCCGGACCATGTGATCCCTGAAGCCGATCACCGACAGGATCAGCCGGCCGGGCTCGTGCGGCACCAGTTCCTGCCAGTTGGCGCGTACTGGATCGCTCGCCGGCGCCGTCATGATCTTGAAGTCCTTGGCGCCGTCGGCATTGGTCAGGATGAAGAAGATGTCGCCGCCTTCTTCCAGATCGTACTGGAGGCCAATCTCGCGCGGCGATACTAGTTTCGGTTCGGCAAACGGATCATTGGCGCGCATCAGGCGGTATTCCGACGTCTCGTGATCGTTGATGCCGATCATGATCCATTCGTTGTTGCGGGTGCCGTCGACATTCATGAAGAAACCGGGATCGGTTTCCTCATAGACCAGCCGGTCGCTTTCCGGGCTGGTGCCCAGCGCATGGAACAGCACCTTGGACGGGCGATGGTTGGGGTCGAGACGGGTGTAGAAGAAGCCGTCATTGCCGGCGTTCCAGACGCCTGAACCGCCGGTGTCGGAAATCTGGTCGGCAAGCTCCTTGCCATCGGCAAGGTCACGCACGCGAAGCGTGTAGAATTCGGAGCCCTTGTCGTCGAATGCCCACAAAAGCTTGGCGTGGTCGGCCGAGTGATCGACGCCGCCAAGACGGAAATAGGGCTTGCCTTCGGCCTCCGCGTCGCCATCGAGCAGGATATGCTCGGCGCCACCGTCGCGCGGCATACGGAAATAGCGCGGCTGCTCGCCGCCAAGCTTGAAGGACGAACCATAGGCATAGGGCCCATCCTTCATCGGCACTGAAGAATCGTCTTCCTTGATGCGGCCCTTCATCTCCTTGAAAAGCTGCTTTTGCAGCTCGACCGTGTCGGCCATCAGCTTTGACTGGTAGGCGTTCTCCGCCTCGAGTTCGGCGCGTATCCCCGCATCGAGCAATGACGGATCCCGGAACATCTCCTGCCAGTTATCGGCCCGCAGCCAGGCATAGTCGTCGGTTCGTGTGATGCCGTGATGCGTGTCGAAAACCGGCCGCTTCTCGGGCGTTGGCGGGCTGACGATCGGAAATGCGGATGTCTTGGTCATTGCGTCTCGCTTTGCCGGTATCTTGATTGGGGGAAGTATCTTGAATGGGAATGAACACGTCGATCGGGGCGGGTTCAAGAGCCGCGGCGTATAGGTTGTGTCGGCTCCAGAAGATGAGCCGGGAGGAGAGATGATGACTATTTGGTCTCGGACTGCCGCGGCTTTCGCCGTTGCTTCGCTAACTCTGGCCTTTGCCGCCAGTCTCATGCGACCGTATTCGCGGCTTGGCAAGTGGCCAATGTGCCGTTTGGCGACGCGCTCAATGTGCGCAAATACCCTTCGGGCACGTCCCAGAACCAGGCGGCATACCCGAATGGGACCGTTCCGCGGATGACCGGACGATGCACGGCGTGTCGCGTGATTGCTTTCGCGGCGGCGGCAACCTGTGGTTTTGAGTGCGGACGTGAACAACCAAGTTTGCGCGTGCAATAGCCAAGAAAAATCAAGCATTGAAACCTGATTTGTGAGTTACCGCGAATGTAACGGAGAGCTGACGTGGCGTCAGCCGTTGCTGGTTGGCGCGAGAAATATCGATAAATTACACAATGCACGAAAGATTGAAGCTGATCGGGGAATGATTGACCAGCATCGTTCAATATAGCGCAAAGGGTGAATTGACTTACTTGGTCCGCAGGGTCATTGATGTGCCCGTGACACGAATCGCAGAAGCTCTAGCTGCACAAAATTCGTGCAATGCCCTGGCTGTAAAAAGGGCGCAGATCGAAGTAACTCTTGTTGGGGCCTGAAGACCATGGATATTGTCGAAACACCTTCCAGAAACAGCGATGCGCTGATCGAGTTGACCGCCGATGTGGTGGCCGCCTATGTCAGCAACAATCCCGTGCCGGTCGGCGAATTGCCGAGCTTGATATCCGACGTCCATGCCGCGCTCGGCCGTGTGGGCGGAACCGCCGAACAGCCACCTGCCGACAAGCAAAAGCCGGCGGTCAACCCGAAGCGCTCGGTTCATGACGACTACATTGTCTGCCTTGAAGACGGCAAGAAGTTCAAGTCGCTGAAGCGCCACCTGATGACCCACTATGACCTGACGCCGGATCAGTATCGCGAAAAGTGGAACCTCGACCCGACCTATCCGATGGTTGCACCCAACTATGCCGCTGCCCGGTCCCAGTTGGCCAAGAAGATGGGCCTCGGCCGCAAGCGCAAGGCGCGGTAATCGCTGCCGGCCAGATTGATCGATTTTAGCGGCGCCTTCGGGCGCCGTTTGATTTTGCAGGGGCGGTAACGCGCTGATCGAGTGGAGCAATTCCGGGAAGAGTGTGAAACGCTTTCAGGCGGTTTGCTTGAGCGCCGCCTCGGCGTCACGCTTGATGCGCTTGACCATCGAGCGGAGGCCATTGGCGCGCTGCGGCGACAGATGCTCGTCGAGACCGAGCTCTTTCAATGTCGCTTCCGCGTCGGTCTTCTGGATTTCGCTGGCGATCCTGCCGGAAAACAACGCCAGCATGATCGCGACCAGTCCACGCACGATATGAGCGTCCGAATCGCCGGTGAAGGTGATGACCGGATCGGCTCCAGGCCCCTGTTCGGTGGTCAGCCAGACCTGACTGACGCAGCCCGGCACCTTGTTGGCGGCGCTGCGCTCCTCGTCCGGAAACGGCGGCAGTGCCTCGCCGAGTTCGATGACGTAACGATAGCGGTCTTCCCATTCCTCAAGGAACGAAAAATCGTCGCGGATCGTCTGGATCGTGGTGGTCATGGCCCGGATATAGTTACGCGGCGGCGCCGCGTCACGGAAAAAACAAGGACACCCCGGGCGTCGAGAGGGCAGATAGCCCGCGGTGCGCCGTCGAAACGGTTTAATTCTGTGCCGGCAGGTTGACTGTCTCGGGCAAGACGACTTCCTCCGGCACGCTGCCGGTCATCGTCGATGTGTCAGGGCCGGCGGCGGACTTGTCGTCCAGCATCGCTGCCGCGATCTTGGCGGTCTCCCTGGCGCGGGCGGTGATGGTGTGCATCGCCGACTTGCCGGTCTCGCAGACATCGGGCTTGCGTTCGCAAATGCCGGCGATGTCGCCAACCGCTTCGCGCGCCGCAAACAAGGCCTGGATCGGGCCAACACTTTCGCGGCCGGTTTCATCGGGGCCAACAGTCAGCGGCAGCGCCAGCAGCACCAGCGAAAACCAGAAAGCCATTCTTATCAGGAAGACCATGCCCTTGTCCTCTCGTCGTGACCGGATCATGCATCCATATGGCATGACCTCTTTTGTAGGCAGGATGTTGGCACACAGGCGCAAAGGACGGCTTGCGGGCAAAGTGAGAATTTTCCTCAAATTTTAGGCAAATTCGAAACGCGCCGTTGCGCAATCGATTTGTCTCAAATCCGAATGATTTTTCTTAACGCGAGATAACCATCTATCTCCATGCTTTTCCTGCTTTTTTCTGAGAGCCGGGAGTCCGCGCTCTGCCAATGGGCACGGGTCGCCGAATAACCCTCCGTTTACTATGGCTGCATTTGCCCGGGCTTTCGGCTGCCGGCATCCCGGTATTTGCCGCAGGCCGGGGCCTTGGTCGGTCCTGCCTTATCCATTCCTTAAACGCTGGATGCGAGTTTCAGAGCCAACCAGAACGATCTGCAAAGCAGAGCTGTCCACAACGATTACGGGTGCGTTGAGTTGAGTTCAATCAAGGCCAGATACGTTGAATTGCCTGGCGCGATTGCCGCCGGTTGCGAACGTATGGTCCATCCGTCCATCCTTGTGCGGAGCGACCGCGAGCGCCAGCGCCGCTTCATCGGGGTCATGCTCGCCGCTCCTTTCTTTGCCGCTGGCGCCGCGGTCACGCTGGTCACTTCAGGCATGGGCGCCGCCGTCACCATGGCCGCCATCTTCGCGGCCTTTGGCCTGTGCTGGTTCGTCGCCTTGCTGGTGGCGGCGACCGGCAAGATGGCGATCGCAAGTCAGCTCGCCCTGGCAGTGGCGGGCGTTTCTCTCGGCAGTCTCATTGCCGCCGCGGGCGGGCTGAGTTCACCTGTCGCCATGCTGGTCGTGGCATTGCCATTCGAAGCCTGGTGGATCGGTGCCTCGCGGCGTGCGGCACTTTGGGGAGCCGTATCGGCCGCCACCGCCATCTTGGCACAGCCTCTGGCTGCAACCGTGTTCCCGTTCGCAGGATCGCAGATTGCCGCATGGCACTGGCTGGTGCCATTGGCCTGGGCGCTCACACTGATCCCGCGCGCGTCGGTGTTTCGCGACACGACCGCCGCGACCGATGTCGTGGACACGGCCGATCGGCTCGAAGACATCATCGATGCGGTGGTCTTGCGCGTCGCTCGTCATGGCGACGTTCTGGACGCTTCGCCAAAGGCGCGCACGCTTTTGAAATTGCCAGCCGAACTGCTATCCGGAAATGGCTTCTTCGATCGCATTCATCTCTCGGATCGCGTCTCCTATCTCAGCGCCCTGGCCGACATGCGCGATGGCGCGCGGTCGCGCCGGCTCGAATTG
This sequence comes from Mesorhizobium sp. M1396, assembly GCF_040317725.1. Lineage (NCBI taxonomy): Bacteria > Pseudomonadati > Pseudomonadota > Alphaproteobacteria > Hyphomicrobiales > Phyllobacteriaceae > Mesorhizobium > Mesorhizobium sp. M1396. The sequence goes on from NZ_JAMYLA010000005.1 coordinate 65,379, forward strand.
CGCGTCAGGCTGCCTCAGAATGGCAATGGCCAAAATGACAATCGCGTGGCGGCCGACAATTATCGGCCGTTCTCGCTCGATCTGGTGCGGAGTGAGGAACAGGGCGACGTCTTCACGCTTGTCCTGCGCGAGAATGACGAGATTGCCCGGCTGCGCGAGGATCTCGCGGCGGCCAATGAGGCGGCCGCGTCCGCCGAGGTGGCGAAGGGGCGCTTCCTGGCGGTGGTCAGCCATGAACTGCGCACGCCGCTGAATGCCATCATCGGCTTCTCGGACATGCTGCTGCATGAGATGTTCGGCGCCTTCAAGGATCCGCGCCAGAAAGAATATGTCGGCCTGGTGAGGGATTCGGGCCAGCATCTGCTGGCCGTCGTGACCTCGATACTCGACGTGTCCAGGATCGAATCGGGCGTCTATGCGACTGAACCGGAGCCATTCCGGTTCGCCGAAGCGGTCGACATGTGCCAGTCCATGATGCAGCTGCAGGCGCAGGCCAAGAACATCGATCTGCGGACGCAGATCGCGCCGGACGCCGGCGACATCAACGCCGATCGGCGTGCCGTGCAGCAGATGCTCATCAACCTTGTCTCCAATGCGATCAAGTTCACCCCCGATGGCGGCGATGTCGTCGTCGGCGCCAAGCGGATCGGTTCGCGTCTGCATTTCTGGGTCAGGGACACCGGCATCGGCATAGCCGAGGAGGATTTTGCCAATCTCGGCAAGCCCTTCATGCAGATCCAGAACGACTATACCCGCCGTTTCGAGGGGACCGGTCTCGGCCTGTCGCTGGTCAAGGGCCTGGTGGCGCTGCACGAAGGCACGATGTCCATCGAAAGCATGCCGGGCGAGGGCACCACGGTGACCATCAGCCTGCCGGTGAACGGACCGAAGGGACGCCAGGCGGAGAAAGCCGGCGTGCTGACCATGCCTGTGGCTATGGCGAAAGGGGACAGAAATGGCTCGCTCCGCAAGACAGCCTAAGAAGCCGGTCAAGCGCCCCAGCAATGCCCTTCAGGATGGCGCCGTCGCCGTCGGCGGCATGATCTCGCGCAATCCTGTCCTGGTGGGTGGCTCGACGGCATTCCTGGTGACGCTGTTCTACGTTTCCGCCAATGCCTTGTGGTATCAGCCTTTCCCGCATGCCGGCGCGTTCTTCGCGACCCGCAGCATCGAGGGCTTTCCGCACGCGGCGTCCGACGAACCGGAGACGACATTCAATATCGTGCGGCCATCCGGCGCGCCGGCACCGATCAAAGGCGATCCGGTGGTCGAGCAGGTGCAAGGCATACTCAAGGATCTCGATTTCTATTCCGGAACGGTCGACGGCATTTCCGGACCCAACACGCGCAAGGCCATCCAGGCCTATCAGCAGAAGGTCGGGCTCAACACGTCCGGCGAGATCGACGCGCTGCTGCTGGATCAACTGGGCGCGACGCCGAAAACCGCCTCCGTCGTACCCAGGCCGCGCCCGCGCCCGGATACGCCGGTCGCCGTTCCGGTGTCTTTACAGACGAATTCCGGGCAGACGAATGCCGACCAGGCGAATGCCGCGCAGGCGCCCGATGCCCGCATCGTCAAGATCCAGGCCGGGCTCAAGGCGTTCGGCAATGACGACATGCAGTTGGACGGCGTCGTCGGCGCGCGCACCAAGGCGGCAATCAAGGAATTCCAGTCGCTGTTCGGGCTGCCGCAGACGGGCGAGCCCGACGAGATCGTCTACGTCAAGATGCGTGAGATCGGCCTGACCAACTGACGGCTGAAACGACGGCTCGCCGAGCGGCTGAAATATCGATAGAGCCCCTTGTTTCCATGCATGTCGTTGTCCCAAAACCGGGGCACATTTAGGCGACATGCATTAGCGGAGTTCTCTCATGCGCGTCACATCGGATCTATGGGTCTCGGCCCTGTTGCGCCGGGTGTTCAGCGCCGGCGGATTTGCAGCCGTGGTCAAGCGCGGCGCGACCGAGGCCGGTGCTGTGTTCGTCGTGACGCGGGGCAGGCTGGGCGAGGTTGCCCTGTTCGGCCCGGCGCCGCAGACGAGCTACGATTCGGCCAAGCCCGACGACCGGTTTTTCACTCTGCTCGGGGCCGGCGACGATGCCGCCGTGCTCGATGCCAGGCTGGAAAGGGAGAAAAAATTCGATCCCGACATCTGGGTAGTCGAGATCGAGGCGGGCACTGTGCCCGTCGAGGAGCTTATTTCCGTGAAGACGCCCTGAAGCCGGAGGAAGCCGCCGCATCGTCACTGTTCGATGCCGTGCGGGTATCGCTGTTTGCGGGTGCTGCGTCGCGAGCCACCCTTGAAAGGGTTTCGGCTTTCCAGAGCCGCACCTTGTCGGCGGCTGCTTCGCGATGCAGGAGCCGGTAGCGGTCGAGGAAGTTGCGGATTGCCTGCGGGTGCGGGAACTGGCCGGGATAGACCGCAACCGTGATCAGGAATGCCCTGTCCTCGCTGAGGTCGAGCGAGCGCAGTGCGGCAAGCAGCGAGGCATAATTCTGATTGGCGGTGAGCGCACGCGCGATCGAGAAATCGATATCGAGCGCATCGGCGAGTGCGGTCTGGAAGAACGCGGCGTTTCCGGTCAGCGCCGTCTCGCGCAATTTCACATAGGTGTCCGCGCCCGTGAAAGGATCGGCGTTCGTCGCTGCCGCTTCGTCGCCAATGCGCATCATGGAACGCAGCCTGCGCCGTGCACTTTCGGCGGCAGCGCCGGCCACCTGTTCTCTGCTGGGCTCGTCGACGGCAGCTTCGGTGCTCGCAGGCGCAATCTTGTCTGCCGCGATGACGTTCGCTTCCGGCTCCCGCATTCGCACCAGAGTTGGCCTTTCGAGGGCCCGGATCAGGTCGGCTATGGTCGGGTTCAGGTCCTTGCGGCGCGCGATGGCGCGTGCATGCGGCAGTCCGTGCCGCCCGATCAGCGCGATGAGATCGATGTTGCTGACGGCGCGTGAGCGGATGAGCAAGGGAGCGGCAATGTCGACCGGTTCCTCGCAGAGACGGCGCACCAAAGCGGCGGGGGCATATTCGCATTCGGAAAGGGCGGCTGCCACGTAACGGCGAGACTCGACGGAGACATCGTTGAACAGCGGCAGCGTCAAGTCTTCGAGCTGGCCGATCTCACGGCGTGAAGGGCGGGTGAGCGAGCAGAATGCCGACACCGCGGCGCGGAACAGCCTTTCGGCCTTTCCTGAGTCTTTGCGTACCGCGATTTGCCTGAAGTCCGAAGATGACACGAAGGATACGCCCGTACTCGACACAATCTCGACCACGCTCCACCGGGACTATGTCGGTTTCGCGAGTGTCCGGTCAGGACGTCCTGACCTCAAGACAAAGGTCAAATTAGCGACGATCCGTTAGCGCTCCGTTAACCCTCTGCCGGCCTTAATGATATTTGGAGGCGTTGCGTTGTGCTCCGGGGAAACCGAGAGGAATGCGCGAATCATGGGCATGGTACTGTCTTTCGTGCCGAGAACGGCACCTAGCAATCGGACAAAGCAAACCGCCGAAATTCCGGCGGCGGTGATCATCTTTCCCGGCATCCGCTACGAGCGGTCTCATGGGGGCGACGTGCGGCCGGTCGATCCCGGCAAGCCAGGGTCGCCAGGGACCAAGCCGGTTCCGCACCACTAGAAGTCCTGCAACTCGCAGGAACTCTGCTCGAAGAAGCGCGACACGATCGGCTTCCAGCTGTCATCGGGTACGAAGGCACGGATGACGAAGATGCCTTCCTCGATCGGCGCTTCGACGAAGATCGCTCCCTGAAGCTCCTCGGGAAGGTCCTTGCGCACGTCGATCATCTGCGCCGGCGTCAGCACGACGGCATCCAGCGCGCCCTCAGTCGTGGTGTGGTCGTTGAAGGAATAGATGTTGTGGCCGCTGCGGTCATAAACCGACACCGACCAGAACGGAACATGTCCAGGCGCCTTGATGCGGACCATGCCTTCGCCCAGGTCGAACCGACATGCCGTAGCATAAAACAGCGGATCGACGGATTTAACCACGGGCGCGCCACCAGCCTCGGCATCGAGCCGGGTCATCTTGTAGAGATCCGACGCCATGGACAGACGCGACCAAGCATCGCGTTCGGAAAATTCAGGCACCAGAAACAGCACGACGATGTGCACGATGCCGGCGCCGAGCAGGCCGAGCAGGACCGCATGAAAAAGCCTGCGCATCGCCGCATGGAAACTACGCATCGCAGCCGACCTTTACGATCCGCGGCAGCGAAACGTCCGACAGGCCGGTGCTGCTGGCGATCGGCGTGTCGTAGAAGGTCAGCACGAAATACATCCTGCCGTAGCCGTCGGTCAGCAGCCAGTTGCCCGGCATCGGATAATGGCCGGCGGAAATGATGACCGAATTGTCGGGCTGGCGCACAACCCCATAGGATTGTAGTGCGGCTAGCCGGGTTTTGCCGGTTTCGACCACGCCGAGCGACTGGTCGGCGGCATAGAGCGTCCAGAACCGTGCCGTCGGAAAACCACCCGCGATCGTGTAGGTGCATTCGCGCCTGAGCTCGGCGCCGCCCGCGTCGCGCGCGGCCACGAAGGACAGCCCTTCGGCGCGGCCGAGCGCAAGCACGCCCTCGCGCGCCACGCGGGCCTTGGAATAAGGATCGGCGGACGGCGTGCCGATGTCGGGAAAGGCCGTCCATTGGCCGATCCGGATGGCGCCGGCACCATCCTGGACTTTCAGCGCATACCAGACGCTGCCGCCACCGCCGACGATGGCTATGGCAAGCGAAAGCAGTGTCAGGAAGGCATTCTTGAGCATGAAGGGCCGGGGACACGAAGAGTTGCCGCTCGGGGATATCGCGGCGTGGGGCCTTGTGGCAAGCGGGCCGATGGATTTGCCCGCCCAAGCCAGTCGGAATGATCCGCCCAGTCGGAAAGGATCACAGTGCCGACAGCGTCTCCGGCGATTGAGGCGCATCGAGGGCCAGCGGCGACTGGAACAGTTTGGTCATGTCCCGCAGCGTCTGCGTGGTCCGGCTGGACAGCACCGCCGGCCGTTCAGCCGCGGCATCGGCCGCCGCCTGCGCGTCGCTCTTCTTCTGCGCTTCCTCGGCCTTGGCCGCGATCTCCTCGTCGACAAAGGGTTTGTCGATGCCCGGGATCGGCTTGAGGTCGATGTTCTGGTGTGCGTAGACCATCAGTCGCTGCCACACCATCGCCGGCAGCGAGCCACCCGTCATGTTCTTGGTCGGCGTGAAGTCGTCGTTGCCCATCCAAACCGCCGCCGTGTAGTTGCCGGTGAAGCCGACAAACCAGGCGTCGCGGTAGGATTGCGTCGTGCCGGTCTTGCCGGCGACGACGATGTTGGGAAGTTGGGCCCGCCGCGCCGTGCCCATCACCGGCACCGCCGCCAGCATCGTATTCATCGATTTCAGCGCCTGCTCCGACAGCACCCGGTGTGGCGGCGGCGCATCCTTGGCGAAATCATAGACCACGTCGCCGGTGCGGGTCACCAACTGGGTGATGCCGTGCCGCGAGCCGACGAAGCCGTTGTCGGCGAACACGCTGTAGCCCGTCGCCTGGTCCATCACCGTCATGCCGGAAGTGCCAAGCACCATCGTCTTGTGCGATTCGAGCGGCGATTCCACACCCATCGCCTCTGCCATGGCCTTGATCGGGCCGATGCCGAGATGGTCCTTGGCCAGCCGCACCGGCACGGTGTTGATCGACTTGGCCATTGCCATGATCAGCGTGACGTTGCCCGCCGATCCGCCGCTGTAATTGTGCGGCGACCAGCTGCCCCAGCTGATCGGGCCGCCGGAAATGATGGAATTGGGCGTGAAACCGTGCTCCATCGCCGTGGCATAGACATAGGGCTTGAACGATGATCCGGTTTGGCGAAGCGCCTTGGTGGCGCGGTTGAACTGGCTGGCGCCATAGTCGCGGCCACCGACGATAGCTCTGACGGCGCCGTTGGTTTCGATGACGACCACCGCGCCCTCGGTGACGTTATATTCCTTCCCGAACTGGCGCAGGTGGAACTCCACCGATTCTTCCGCCGCCTTCTGGATGTTGGCGTCGAAGGTGGTGTGGGCAACGAGTGAGTGCTGACCCGGTTTGGCGATCTTCTTGACCTCGTCGAACGCCCAGTCGAGGTAATAATCCGGGCTCTTCTGTTCGCCGCGATCGACGACATCGGCCGGGTGCAGCCTTGCCTGCAGAACCTGGCCTTCGGTCATGAAACCGGAATCGACAAGGTTGGACAGCACCACATTGGCGCGCGCACGCGCCGCCGGCAGGTTGATGTGCGGCGCATATTTGGTCGGCGCCTTGAACAGCCCGGCCAGCATCGCCGCCTCGGCGAGGTTCAGGTCCTTGACGCTTTTGCCGAAATAGAAGTCGGCGGCCGCCTCGATGCCGAATGTGCCGCCGCCCATATAGGCGCGGTCGAGATAGAGCTGCAGGATTTCCTTCTTCGACAGATTGGCCTCGAGCCACAGAGACAGGAAAGCTTCCTTGATCTTGCGCTCCAATGTGCGCTCATTGGTCAGGAACAGGTTCTTGGCCAGCTGCTGGGTGATGCTTGAGCCGCCCTGGACGACGGAATTCGCCCGCACATTCTCGAAGATCGCGCGTGAAAGGCCCAATACATCGATGCCGTAGTGATCGAAGAAGCGGCGGTCCTCCGTGGCGAGAACCGCCTTGATGACATGATCGGGCATCTCGTCGACTGGGACGGAATCGCGCTGGATGATGCCGCGCTGGCCGATCTCGTTGCCGTAGCGGTCGAGGAAGGTAACCGCGAAATCGCCCTGGGCGCGCCAGTCGCCGGCCGTGTCCTGGAAAGCTGGTACGGCGAGCGCCAGCATCACCACAATGCCGCCGGCGCCCAGCGTGAAACCTTCGCTCAACAGTTCGATGATGCCGCGGCGCCAGCCGCTGACGCGGAAGCGCCGCGAAAAAATCGTCGCGGATTCCCAGAATTGGCGCGCCTTGAAACCGATCTCGTAGAGCGAGGAATCGATCCACGCGTCGAGCGCCAGCAGCCGGGTGGCGATCGGCCCTCTTCTCTTGCGTGGTTCAGGACTGGCCATTCGGAAATCCGGCTAGCGATTGCACGACCTGAGGACCGCAAACCGGCAAATTCAGGGCGATGCACCGTCCCGACTATTCATCCATTTTGCGGACACCCACAAGGGCGGTGAGGACACAGCTGCACGGTTTGTTGGTGCAAGGGCAGGGGGGGCGGGCATGAATGGCGATCGCCGCCGCTCGAAACCGAGCGCATCGAGCTCGCCGGCCCGAGGTCAGCGCAATCAGCCTGCCAGAGCAGTGCCTTGAATCATCATCGCGGCGAGGCTGCCGCGACAGCCGCCTTGAGCAGAACCCGAGCGCCGGTGACCGCGTAGGCGGGCTCCACATATTCCGCCTCGTTGTGGCTCAGTCCGTCACGGCATGGCACAAAAATCATCGCGGCAGGCGCCACCCGGGTGAGGAACAGCGCGTCATGGAATGCCCCCGATATCATCTCCTTGTGCGGCAGCCGCAGGGAATTGACGGCCTCCTCGACAATTTTGACCATATCGGGAGAGAATGCCGCCCCTGGCATGTCGAACGACCGCCTGATCATTGCCGTGCAATGCTGTGCCTCTGCCTCCGCCGCGCAGACCTGGCGCGTTTCGGCTTCGATGGCATCGAGCCGCTCTACCCGCGGGTGTCTGATGTCGACGGCGAAGGCCACCGACTGCGGTATGGCGTTGATCGATCCCGGCTTGGCGGTGACCCGGCCCACCGTCAGCCTTGCGCTGCTGTCGAGCGGCATGACCGTCGTCTGCAGCCTGTGCATTGCGGCAACGGCCGCGACCATGGGATCCCTGCGGTAGGCAAGGCCAGTTGTACCAGCGTGACCGGCAGCGCCCTCAATGGAGACTTCCAGCCAGCGCGTACCTTGCACGGCGGTGACGACACCGATCGGCAACCGCTCCTTTTCCAGCGATGGTCCCTGTTCGATATGGAGCTCGATATAGCCGGAGATCGGCATGCCGAGGGGGCGAAGGGTTGCCTCTGGCAAGGCGGAGATGGTTGCCGCGAGCTCCTCTGCGAGGGACGCACCGTCGCTGCCGACTATGGATTGCCATGCGGAAATATCGGCGCCGGTGAAGGCCATGGAGCCCATGACACCCGGCGAGAACCGGCTACCCTCTTCGTTGGCCCAGGCGACGACCTCGATCGGCATTCGAGTTTCGACCTTCGCGTCCTCCACGGCTTCGAGCGTCTCGAAGGCGGAAAGCGTGCCGAGCGCTCCATCGAAGCGCCCGCCGGTCGGCTGGCTGTCGAGGTGGCTGCCGATCAGCAGCGGCGGCAGCGTGGCATCCGTGCCCTCGCGGCGGATGAAGAGGTTCGCCATTGCGTCCTGAAAAACCGCGAAGCCGCGCTCGAGCGCCAATTCCGCCAGCAGGCGCCGGGCGCTGCGATCCTCAATGCTGAACGCCTGTCGGTTTACGCCGCCGGCTGGTGTCGCGCCGATCCGGGCGAAGGCATCGAGTCGGCCCAGCAGCCGCTCGCCGTCGATTTCCGGCACCAAAGTCACCGCTTGAGGCCTCGGATAAAGCCGTTCACCCGTTGCGGGTCGACCTGGTTCCACCACACGCCATCGTGCTTAAGCGAACTGGCGACAATGACGCCGTCGACGATCTCGAGGATATCGTTGGCGTTGTCGTGCGTGACCCCGCTGCCGACAAGGGTCGGCAGTCCGGCGGCGTCCTTGATCATCCTGATGTAGCCGAGATCAGCGGCGTGGCCGGTGCGCTGGCCAGTGGCAATCACCGCGTCGGCATCGAAGAACACCAGATCCTTGACCTGTTCCTCGACCGGCCGGTCGCCGACGATGGCGTGGGCGCCATGCTTGACATGCGCATCGGCGAAGATGCGGATGCCATTGGCCCTAAGCCTGGCGCGGAAGCGCATGGCGCGCGCCGCTTCACCTTCGATAAGGCCCTCATTGGCGACATAGGCGTTGGCCCACTGATTGACGCGGACGAAGGAAGCGCCGGAGGCACTGGCGATCGACAGCGCGGGAATGGAAGCATTGGCAAGCACGTTGATGCCGATCGGCCGGCCGAGTTCCCTGCGGATCCGGTCTGAGACGACGGACATGTAGGCGGAGGTTTCCGGCCCGATATCATCGGGCTTGGCAAACGGAACGTCGCCGTGGTTCTCGACGATCACGCCATCGCAACCGCCATTCAAATAGGCTTTGGCGTCGTCGAGGCCGCGTTGATAGATGGCCTCGACTGCTTCGCCATCATAGCGCGGCGCACCTGGAAGAGGTGCCAGATGAACAACGCCGATCACCACCTTGCTTCTGCCGAAGATCGACTGCAGCGCATCATTCGTCGCCTGGCCGACCGGTTTGGAGGATTTTGTCATGCGGTTTCCGCTTCCGTCGTTTCCATGAGCAGTTTCATCTCCCGCCTGTCGGGGCAGGAGCCGAGCGTGCCGGCACGCCCGACCCAGATGGCTGCGGCGCGGACCGCGATCCGCGCTGCCGCGGCGAGGTCCATGCCGGCTGCAAGACAGCCGGCGAGGCAACCGCAAAAGACATCGCCCGCGCCGCTTGTGTCTACCACGGCTACCCTCGGCGCCACGAACCGGTCGATCCGTCCTTCGCCATCGGCGACCAGGCAGCCGAGCGCGCCAAGCGTCACGACAGCGCTTCCTGCGCCTTGGCGGATTAGTTCGCGGGCTGCCGCGTCAGGATTGCTCATTCCAGTCAGTTGCGCCGCTTCGCCTGCATTGGCGATGGCGAGACTGACGTCGCTCAAACCCGCCCTATGGCCATCCGCAAGCGGGCTTGGATTGAAGACCGTCGTTGCCCCCGTGCCCCGCGCCACCTTTAGGCAAGCGGTCGTTATATCAGGGTCCAGATTACCTTGAACCACGACGATGTCGCCGCGTTCAACCGATCGGATAAAATCGCCGTCGGCCAGGGGATTGAAGGCTGCGGCGCAACTGGCGCCGGTGACGATGAGGTTCTCGCCCCGCGCATCGACCATGATCGTCGACCGATCGCTGGGCAGCTGCAGCATCGTCAGATGGCTGGCATCGAGCTCGCGGCTCAACTGCTCTGTGATCCAGGCTCCGGCGGCATCGTTGCCGATCGCCGCACGGAAGCGGACATCGGCTCCGGTGCGCGCCGCGGCCACCGCCTGGTTCGCACCCTTACCGCCAAGTCCATCGGCATGTTCCGATGCGTTCAGCGTCTCGCCTGCCGCCGGAAACCGGTCCAGCCGAAACGTCGTATCGACACAGACATTGCCGACGACATGGACGCGCATGGCTAATCCCTGGCCGTTGCCCAGCCCAGCATCTGTTCGAACAGTGTCTTGTAGCCATTCCAGGCGATGAAGCCCGGCGGCAGCCAGTGCGGGCCGACATCCGAGGCCCAGGCGACGGTGCGGCCTTGGCCATATTTGCCGGTCACCAGCAGTGGCAGCGAACGGTAGTCGGAGGAAACGGTGGCGAGAACTTCCGCACCGTCCTTGACCGTGACTTCGTTGAAGCCGAGCAGGATCGGCCAATCCTTGCCGAGGCCCTTAAGGATCGGATGGTTCTGCGGGCCGACAACGACCGGCGCATAACCTTCGGGAACCTCGACGCGGTCGTCCACCGGCAGGCAGGTGACCGGCAGAACGTCCTCGACCGGCGTCTTGTGATAGCGCGCGCCCCCATTGATGCCCTGGAAGCTGTAATAGCCGCCGAACATCAACAGGCCGCCGCCATTGCCGACATAGTCGCGCAACAGGCGAAGCCGGTTCGGCGTCGGTTTGGAGTGGACCCAGGTGTCCGGGTGAAGCAACAGCGTGTTGGCACCAAGATCGGAAAGCACGACCGCGTCGTAGGCCGAAAGCGTTTCCACGGTCTGCGGGAAATTCCGCTGCGCCTCATGCGCCGGCATGAAGGTGACGTCGAACGGACCGTCCTTCAGCGCGCCCAGCAGCTCATCGGCACCGGTGTGATAGGTCACCGTCGGAAACTGGTCGAAGCCTTTGATGTGGGTCGCGGTCGAGACCCAGGACTCGCCTGCGAGAAGAACCTTCTTCCTGGACATGTAGACTCCCTGCCTTGTTTGGAGCCGCGGCTCAGAGGCCCTCGGCGAACACAGTCTTTGGATTGTCGATGAGCATCGTGTCGATTGCCGATTGCTCGACACCATGGCGCTTCAGCCTCGGCACGAAATGCTTGAGGATGAAGCCGTAGCCGAAACCGCCGAAGCGGGTCAGCATGATCTTGAGAAAAACGTCCTGCGACAGCAGAATCCGGTCGAGTAGCCCCATGTCGATCAGCGAGCGGATCGCCCGTGCATTCTGCTCGTCGGACGGCGACTGAGCATCCTGGTCGGCATAATAGAAATCCATGCCGATCATGTCGTATTCCAGGAAGGCACCGCGCGCGGCCAGGCTTTGCTGATAGGCAAGATCGTTGTGACTCGGGTTCATGTGGCAAAGCACCGTATGCCGGAGATCGGCGCCTTCCGCCTCGACCACGTCGAGCACGTCATGCGCCAGCCGCTCCCAGCCGGGCAGATGAATGGTCAGCGGCACGCCGGTGATCTTGGCCGCGCGGGCCGAAGCCCGCAGTGACTTGCGTTCCTCGTCGGTGAAATCCTTGCTGACGCCGACCTCGCCGATGATGCCGGCCATGATTTCGGGTTGGGCCGACCCGCCGCCGACATCGTTGACGAGGAATTCGGTGACGTCGTCGACGTCCATCGCTTTCAGCCAGTCGGGGTGGGTGTGCTGCAGGTAGAAGCCTGTCCCCATGACGATCCGCAATCCCGAGGCGCGGGCAATGCGTGCCAGCTTCACCGGATCGCGGCCAATGCCGATATTGGTAGCATCGACCACGGTGTGGCCGCCGAGCGCCCGGTATTTCGCCAGCTCCGAAAGCGCTAGGTCGCTGTCGTCGAGCGAGACGTTGTCGCGGTTCATGTAGGGGTTCATCCGCAACTCGCCGATGATCTCCATGCTGACCGGCTGCTCGGCGATCTTCTTCTCGTCGGGATGGCAGGGGCATTTCCACGATTTCGCGCCATCGAGCAGGATATGCTCGTGCATAAGCGTCACGCCCATGTCGGCGATCGCGACCGGGCCGGTAACAGTCATCACGGTGCCGGAGCGGACACCGATGGGCGCCCGTTCCCTTGGTTTGTCTTCGAACAGATGATCCATGTCAGCGGCTCCGCGTTGCGCCCTTGAACAGCCGGAAATTCAGCCAGATGGCAACGAGGATGATTGTGCCGGTGACGATCGGCGTCAGGAAGGGCGACATGTGCGACAGGATCAGGCCGTTGCCGATAACGGCGACGGTCAACGCGCCGAGCACGGTGCCGATGATCGTGCCGCGCCCGCCGAACAGGCTGGTGCCGCCAAGCACCACGGCGGCAATGACATCGAGTTCGAAACCCTGGCCGGAATTCGACGAGCCGGAACCGAGCCGGGCGGCAAGAACAACGCCGGCCACCGCCGCCGCCATGCCCGACAGGACATAGACGAACAGCGTCGTGAAGCGCGTATCGACACCGGCGCGGCGCACGGCTTCGGCATTGGCCCCGATGCCGGTGACATAGCGGCCGAATGGCGTCTGGTTGAATGCGAGATAGGCAACGATCAGGACGACAAGGGCGAGCAGTGCCGGTACCGGCACACCGAGAAACCAGGCCCTGCCGATGTTGACGAAGAAGCTGGTCGGCTCAACCGGGATCGAATAGCCGCCGGTGATCAGCAACGCCACGCCGCGGATGATCGAGAGTCCGGCAAGTGTGACGATGAAGGCCGGTATCCGCTCATAGGCGATGAAGAAGCCTTGTAAAGCACCGATCGCCGCGCCGAGTGCCAGCATGGCGGCGACGACGAGCGGCCACGGCAGGCCGGACTGCAGCAAGACAGCCGACAGCGTCGCCGTCAGCGCCAGCACGGACCCGACCGAAAGGTCGATACCGCCGGTTGTGATGACGAAGGTCATGGCTGCCGCAACGATCAGCAGCGGCGCCGACTGGCGCACGATATTGAGCAGATTGGGCGTCGTCAGGAAAGAGCCGGTGGTCAGCGAGAAGACCACGCAGACGACGAGGAAGAACAGCGCTATCGAGACGACGCTGCCATTGGCTATCGCCACATCCTTCCAGGTGGTGTTGTGGCCGCGTTTGGGCGGCGAGGCGCTGATATCCCTGGGTGATGACGTGACATTCATGGCTGCGCTGCCTCATCACGGCTGGCGCGGGCCGAACGCGCCGTGAATTTGCGGCCGACGATGAGGTTGACGACCTCTTCGATGCTGGTGTCGCCGATCTTGCGTTCGGCGACATTGCAACCCTCATACATGACCTGGATGCGATCGCAGACCAGGAACAGATCCTGCAGCCGATGGGTGATGAGGATAACGCTGACGCCGCGGGCGCTGACGGCTCGGATGAGCTCCAGAACCGCTTCGACTTCCGCCACCGCAAGAGCCGCCGTCGGTTCGTCCATGATCAGCACCGACGGATCGAAAGAGGCGGCGCGGCCGATGGCGATCGACTGGCGCTGCCCACCGGAGAGGTTTTCGACCTTGAGCCTGGTATCGGCGATGACGATGCCGAGCCGGTCGAGCATCTCACGCGTCTGATCATGCATACGCTTGTTGTCGAGAAAGGGAACGCCGAGAACGCGGCGGCGCGGCTCGCGGCCGAGGAAGAGATTGCCCGCCACATCAATCGTGTCGCAGAGTGAAAGGTCCTGATAGACCATCTCCACCCGTGCGGCGCGGGCATCGGCCGGTGAGGAAAAGGAGACAGCCTTGCCGTCGATCTCGATGGTGCCGGAATCCGGAATGACCGCACCGGACAGAACCTTGCTCAAGGTGGATTTACCGGCTCCATTGTCGCCGACCAGGCCGAGCACCTCGCCAGGCTTCAGGTTCAGCGAAACATCGTCCAGCGTCTGGATAGGGCCGTATCGTTTGGAAATACCGGTCATCCTGACGCGGTAGGATTCGCCATCGCTCATCACGGTTCCAGTTCTCAAGGCAACAAGTTCAATCGGTCGCCGGGCCGCGCCCGCCACCCACACGGGAATTCGCGGCCCCGCGGGGCGGGGGGGCTAATACCAGTGTCGTATAAAAAAAAACCCGCCCCCCCCCCAAAATTCACCGCGGGCGGGGGGCCCCCCCCGCACCGCTTGTTTTCGGCGGCCGGCCCGGCGGTCCGGGGAGGATACTACTTGAACATGTCCTTGAACTGGCCGACATTTTCCTTGGTCACGATGGTGATCGGAACATTGATGATCGGATCGATCTTCTCACCCTTCTTGAGCTTGCCGAAGGCTTCAACCGCTGCCTTGCCTTCACCAGCCGGATCCTGCTGGACGACGGCGACCACCCAGCCCTCTTCGAGACCTTGCACCGCCGACTTGGTCAGGTCCCAGCCGAACACCTTGACATCGCCGGTACGGCCCTGGCTGGTGACGGCGGAAACCGCACCGAGCAGAGCCGGCTCGCCGGTTGCGTAAAGCGTCGTCATGTCGGGATTGGCGGTCATAAGGTTCTCGGCGGCGGACAGGGCTACGTCCTGCACGTTCTGGCCGTCGACCGTGTCGAGGAAGGTGACTTTCTGGCCGCTGTCGGTGACGGCCTTCTTGAAGCCGTCGAGTCGCTGGTTCTGGATGAACGAATTGAGCGCGCCGACAACGCCGATCTTGGCGGTTCCGTTCAGCTTGGTCTTGACGTATTCGGCGTAGAACTTGCCGATATCCTCGCCCGCCTTGGTGTTGTCGACGCCGACGAAGGCGACGTTGTCGCCATTCGGGATCTGCGCGTCGATGGCAATGACCGGAATGCCGGCCGCCTTGGCCGCGGTGATGGCCGGCTTTACACCGTTGACATCGATGGCGACGAGAATGATGCCGTCGACCTTTTGGGTGATGTAATTCTCGATCGCGTCGTTCTGCGCGCTCGGTACATTGTTGGCGTTGAAGATGACGAGGTCGACGCCAGCGGCCTTTGCAGCAGCTGTTGCACCGTCATTGATCTGGTTGAAGAACAGGGCCTGCTGGTTGATGGTCACCAGCGCATAGGTCTCGGCTATGGCGGAAGCAGAGCCGAGGGCGAGGGTCATGGCGATGGCTGCGGTGCAGCCTGAAAGGATCTTGGTAAGACGCATTCCGGTTCCCCTTGGTTTTACGGAAAAGGCCCTTGATCGGGCTCACCTGGCGACTGAGCGCAGAGGCATAATTCAAGGTACTTGATTTCTTGTCAAGTGACTTGAATTAGCGCCAACGAAAAGAAATGGGCGGATGCGCCGGATCAGAATGTCGCTGGCGTGTTCACCCAGAAAATGCTGGCGCGTTCATCTCCGACATTGCGGTACCAGTGCGGCAGTTCGGAGTTGAAGACGAAGGAATCGCCGGCAGACAGGCGAAACGTTTTTTCGCCGACCATCAATTCGATCGCACCTTCCAGGAGATAGCCGACTTCCTCGCCGGCATGCTGGATCGGGCCGGCGCTCTCACCGCCCGCTTCGATATGATGGATGTTGCACTGCAGGAGATGGCCGGGCGAATACGGGATGACACGCTCGAGCGAAATACCTTCGCCGCGCCGAAGCGGATCGAGCGCTATCAACGGTCGCGATCCAGCCCGAAAGACGATGCCTTCCTCGCCATCCGACTCCTCGAACATCCAGCCGATGTTCGTGCCGAGCACCTCGACAAGCCGGTGAAGCATGGGAAGCGAGGGCGAGACCTTGCCGTTCTCGACCTTGGAAAGCAGGCTTTCTGAGCAATTCGCGGCAGCAGCGAGCGCCTTCAAGGTCAGCCCGCGCGTCTGCCGGGAAAGTTTCAACCGCGTGCCGAGCCGCAAGAGGCTGGTGGCGGTCGAGCGCTCGTCGCCCTTGCTGTTGTGGGTATCGATCTTGTTCATCTGGGGGCGCGAACATCTCCGCTGGTTGGGCTGACTCGTAAAACTGATCCTATGCGATGTCCATCCTATGAAAAATGAAGGAATGCGCAGGGTCGCAATCACGGACCCGTCCATGGCAAGCGCCGGGCCCGCCGTTTCAATGCTCGCGAATGGGGGTCCGCCCCTCAGGCCGGTTCGCGCTTCAGCGCCTGTGCCATGCAGTGGATGCCGCCGCCGGTCTTGGAGATCTCGCTCATGTCGACGGCCGCGACCTCGAAGCCGCGTGCCTTGAGCTGGCCTATCAGCGTCTGGCTGGAGGTCGGCGCGATCACTCGGTCCTTGCCCAGCGACATGAAGTTGCAGCCGAGCGCCATCGTGTCCTGGAACGGCACGTCGATGATCTCGTGCCCCTTGCCCTTCAGCCAGTCGACGATGCCGGGTTCAGTGCAGGCGAGGCAAACGGCGGTCAGTTTTTCGGCGATCGGCACCACCATCAGGTCGATATGCACATAGTACTCGTCGATAAAGGCGATGCGGGTCTCCCAGCCTTCCTTGTCGAACCAGGCCTGCACCTGGCGAGCGCCTTCCTCTTGCGTGCGGGCGCCGCCACAGCCGATCAGCACGACGCCATCCTCGATGACGTTGAAGTCGCCGCCCTCGAAAGTACCTGCCGTGACCATGTCGTAGATCGGGATGCCGAGCTTTTCGTAGGTGCGGATTGCGGCGTAGTTCTCGCCGCGCCGCCACCAATTGGCCATCGCGGTGATGACGGCGCCATAAGGCGTCATCACACTGGAATCACGGGAATAGACCTGCATCGGGAGTTCGGGTGTCGGTTCGTGCCAGTGGATGTTGACGCCGAAATGTTCGTAGGCGGCGACGAGGTCCTTGTGCTGCGCTTGCGCGATCTGGACGTTGCAGGGCGCCTCGCGCAGATGCTTGCGCGACAGCGAGCTGGTCGACAGATGACGCAGGAAATTGGGCGACCCGAGCAAGACATCGGTCAGGACGTCGGTCTCGTTGGCAAAACCCCAGGCGGTCAGCGGCTTGGTGCCGCCGGCCGGATTGCGGCGCTGCAGCGAAAACGGCTCGGCGACAATACGGTCATGAACGGTCATGGGGTGCTCCTCGTGAGGTGGCTTGGGGTGTCTGATTGTTCGGGATCCACCAGTCCCGCCCGCGCGGGGTGGTGATATATTCCGGCCAGCGGAATCCAATCGGCGGCTCGTAGTCGCAGAGCGGCGCGATCCAGTTAGAACCGCCGATGCCGCCGCCGGTGCGGGTGACGAACTCGTCCATCGCCGCACCGCGGGCGGTTTTGTCCTCCAGCAGGCGAAGGGCTGCCAGCGCGATGGTCTTCGACGCGCAGACGACCATTGGGTCGATGGTGGCAGGAATGCCGCCCAGCGCATTCATGACCCATGACGGATAGGGGTAGCCGGTCTCCGAGCGCAGCGCCGGGCGGGCGACATAGAAGCGCGCAGTCGGCGCATGCCAGCTCATATCGGTGTAATCGTCGGAGGTCGAATTCACCTGCGAGGGCGGCAGATCGCGGCGCAGGATCGCCTCCGCCGCCCGCGGCTCGATCAGGCGTTCGAGTTCTTCGATGAACGGCTCGTCACTCGCCATGCGCCCGGCATTGACCTGTATGTCGCGCGCGACTGCCTTGGCGTCCTGGTCCCAGCGCGGCGGCCCGACGGTCGACAGCGCTTCATAAGCGATTTCGGCCATGGTGTGATTGGCCAGCCCCGGCCGCGACTTCGACACCCAGTGCCGCTCATGGCGGCAGCCGCTCATGCTGGCAGCGGCCTCGGCATTGCGGTCGAGCACGGCGGTGATCTGCTCGGCCATCGCCAAGGTCGGCACGCGGATCATGTACTGGATCTCGGCCAATCCTGCCGGCAGGTTGTCGGCGGTCGCCTGGCCGGCGGTCAGGATCGCCTCACTGATCGACCAGCCACCCTGGTGCGGCAGCATGGAATCGCGCAGCGCCTTGGACGCCATGTACATCATCATGAGCGCATCGTTGGCGCCGGGCGCGCGCACCGCCGAATGCGCCTGCGGAATGGGCGCTGCGCCGCCTGCCAACCGCAGCCAGCGCTCCGGCTGGTCGCAGACAAAGCGATAGATCATCGCGTAAGCCGCGCCGCAATGCGTGTCCCAGCGCGCCGTGTTGCAGAGCGGCAGCATGTAAAACGGATGGAAGGAGATCATGCCGGCAAGGCCGTCATAATAACCCCTGGCGGCATGGATCGGCTTTGATCCGCGCACCTTCTCGGCCGGTTCGCCGGTGAAGCGCAGCGTGCCCGGTATGCCGTGGCGCTGCATCGCCGCCTTGGTCGCAAGCAGCCCGCCGAGACTCGAAATGCCCAACCCGGAATGCGGATCGGTGTGGCCACCCGCATGTTCGCCAAGGCCCGGGCGAGGGCGCCTGACGGTCGCCGCGTCCTGGCAATTGCCCGGCACGGCGTCGTATTCGGCATACATGCCGATGGTCGGACCGGCGCCGTTTGTCCAATGCGCGCAGAAGGCTGTGGGCATGCCGCCGGAACCTTCCTCGACGGAAAAGCCTTCGCGCTTCAGTCTCTCCACATACCAGGCAGAGGATTGATACTCGCGCCATGCAGTCTCGCCGAAGTCGAAAATGGTGCGCGTCCACGCCGACAGCAGCGGCCGGATGTCGTCAAGACAGGCAAGCGCTGTTGCTTGCGCCGAAGTGGTGACCGCTTTCTCCATGGCCTCAGAAGAAAGCAGTGAAGCGGTCCGCCAAAAAGTGATATGTTTTTCCGGCTCATGCAAATTCGGTTCACCTGAGGTCTCTTGCGCATACCATCGACACAAGCACTGCGTGCGCTCGACAGCTTCGCTCGTCACGGCAGCGTCTGGCGCGCCGCCGACGAGTTGCACCTGACCCGCAGCGCCGTCAGCCACCAGCTTCGGCTGCTGGAGCGCGACCTCGGCTTCGACCTGCTCGAACGCATCGGCAAGGGCGTGGCGCTGACGCCGCGCGGCCAGCGCTACGCCAGCGATGTGCGCAAGGCGTTGACCGTGCTGGGCGACGCGGTGACGCGCCATGCCGGCACCGGCGTTGGCGGCTCGTTCAGCGTCAGTTGCACGCCTGGCTTCGCCTCGTTGTTCCTGTGCACCCATATCGGCGAGTTCCGGCAGATGTACCCTGACGTGGCGCTGCGCGTCCTGACGCCACGCCGGCTGGATGATGTCAGCAATGCCGACGCCGATGCCTTCATCGCATTTGGCGTCGGCAACTGGCCGAACCGCGCGGTCGAGCTTCTGTGCGAGATCTCCTTCACGCCGCTGTGCAGCCCGACGCTGCTCAACAAGGTCGGTGGATTCTCAAAGCCAGCCGACGTTTTGCGCGCCAACCTCCTGCATCTCGGCGATACCGAGGACTGGGCGCGCTGGCTGGCATTGTCGAAGGTCGAGAACCCCGACCCGGAGGGCGGCATATTCTTTTCGGACATGAATCTCGTCTTCTCGGCCGCGATCGCCGGCCAGGGCATGGCTATGGGCGACGAACTGACCAGTGGCAAAGCGCTGGCCGAAGGCAGGCTGGTGCGTCCATTCGATATCGCGATCAAATCACCGCGGTCGTACTTCCTGGTCTCCGAACACGCCAAGGCCGCGCATCCGGTGCTCGACGCCTTTGCCAGATGGTTGCGGTCGAAGCTCGCGGAGAGCAATGCCAAGGGCATGGCGGACCACGGGCGCCACGCCCGGGTATAGCCGACCACGGCCGCCATCGATTGGATAGATGAATCAAATTTGCCGATCAGGCGAAAACTATTCGGTTGCGGTGAGGCCGCGCGCTGCCCTACGATTTCTCCTGAACCGAGGAAACAGGCAGGATGCAGCAACCCGGCCGGGCCGCAGAGATCAAGGCAATTGGGATCGGCAAGAGCTTCGGCTCGTTCCGTGCATTGGACAATCTGTCGCTCGATATCGGCCGCGGCGAGTTCCTGACCCTGCTCGGACCGTCCGGTTCGGGCAAGACCACATTCCTGATGATCCTTGCCGGCTTCGTGCAGCCGAGCGAGGGCCGGCTGTTCAGCGACGGCGTCGACATCACCGACCGGCCGGCCGAACAACGCGCCGCCGGCATGGTGTTCCAGGGCTACGCGCTGTTCCCGCACATGAGCGTCGATGCCAACATCGCCTTCCCACTCAAGGTGCGCAAGAAATCGGCGGCCGAGATCAAGCGCCGGGTCGGCGAGATGATCGAACGCGTCGGCCTCAAGGGCCACGAGAAGAAGCTGCCGGCGCAGCTGTCAGGCGGTCAGCAGCAGCGCGTGGCGCTGGCGCGCGCGCTGGTGTTCGAGCCTGGCGTGCTGTTGCTCGATGAGCCGTTCTCGGCACTCGACAAGGGTCTGCGCGGCCAGATGCAGGCCGAGATGAAGCGGCTGCACCAGGAGACCGGCACCACCTTCGTCTTCGTCACCCACGACCAGAGCGAGGCACTGGCGCTGTCGTCGCGCGTCGCCATCTTCAACCATGGCAAACTGCTGCAGGTCGGAGCGCCCGACGAGGTCTACGACCGGCCGGACAATCGCTTCGTCGCCGAGTTCCTCGGCGAGATCAACATGCTGCCGCTGAAGGGGGTCCGCCCAGCCGACAATGGCTTGACCGGCCTCTGCGAAGACCGTGCGGTCTCCGTGCGTTGCAAGGCCGAGGCGGTGCGCGGCGATGCGATCCTGGCGATCCGGCCCGAGTACATGTCGATATCAGGGGAGGCGGCGGCCGGTGAGAACGGCATCGCCGCGACAGCGACCAACTCCACCTATCTCGGCGCGGCAACGCGGCTTGACCTGACGACGCGGCAAGGCGCCAAGGTCACGGTCTCCGTGCCCAACGAGATAGCGGCGGCCGCGCTCAGCAAGGGCAACGCCGTCTGGCTCACCTGGCCGGCTGAAAAGGGTTTCCTCCTTCCGCATGGAGGACAATGACGAACGGTGTGGCGAGACACCTGCCCACCACTTTGCGGTACCATCAACGACAAAAAAGGGGAACTGACATGACACACGATACCAAGAAACAAGCCATCGAGAGCCTGTCCGCCAGGGCAGGTCGCGGCGAAATCTCGCGCCGCCAATTCACGCAGCTGGCAGCATTCGTGCTGGCCGGCACGCCGATGATGCTGCGCTCGACCGGTGCCTTTGCCGCGGCCAAGGAACTGGTGCTGGTCAACTGGGGCGGTGACGCCATCACGGCTTACGACGCCGCCTACGGCCAGCCCTTCACCAAGGAAACCGGCATCACCGTCAAGATGGATGGCTCGGGGCCGACCGAAGGCGCCATCGCTGCGCAGTTCAAGAGCGGCGCGCCGACCTGGGACCTCGTCGACGTCGACCCGTTCTCCGCCATCACGCTCGGCGCTCAGGGCGCCCTCGAGCCGATCGACTATGCGATCGTCGACAAGAAGAAGATGCGCGAAGGCTTTGGCTGGGAATACGCCGCCTCGACCTATTTCTTCTCCTATGTCATCGCCTACGACTCCGAGAAGTACGGCAAGGACGCGCCGACCGGCATGGCCGATTTCTTCGACGTGAAGAAATTCCCCGGCAAGCGCTCGCTCTACAAATGGGGCGTGTCGAGCTGGGAAGCCGCCCTGCTGGCCGACGGCATCGCGCCGACGTCGCTCTATCCGCTCGATCTCAAGCGCGCGCATGACAAGATCGCCGCCTTCAAGGAAAACGTCGTCGCCTATTGGGGCGGCGGTGCCGAAAGCCAGAGCGTGCTGCTCAATGGCGAGGCCTCGATGGCGATCGTCTGGTCGACGCGCGCTTCACTGATCGAGCAGGACTCGGGCGGCAAGATCAAGTTCATCTGGGACCAGGGCTTGATCTCGCCCGGCGCGCTCGCCGTGCTCAAGGGCAATCCTGGCGGCAGGGACGCGGCGATGAAGTTCATCGCCAGCACCCAGGACCCGCAAAAGCAGCTGGTCATGTTCGACAAGCTCGGCCAGGGCCCTGCAAATCCAGCTACCGACGCGCTGATCCCCGCCGACAAGAAGCGCATCAACCCGGTCGATCCCGAGAACATGAAAAAGCAGATCGCGCTCGACATGGACTGGTACGCCAAGAATTACGGGGCAGCGCTCGACGAATACACCAAGATCATCTCGGCCTGACCAGGGCCGGGATGATCGGGTCGAAATGAGGTCCTATCTCTACGACAGGATGGGCGCGGCGCTGTTGATGGCGCCGCTGCTCCTGTTTCTTGTCCTCGCCTATGCCTGGCCGTTCCTCGGCGTCGTCAAATGGAGCTTTACGCTGCCGACGCCCGGGCTCGGCCAGTATAACGCACTGCTCACCGACGATCTGGTGCAGTCGGTGTTCATCCGCACGCTGCGCATCGCGGCGATCGTCACCGTGGTTTCGGTGGCCGCTGCCTACGCCATCACCGTCGTCTGGGTGCGCGGAACCCCGGCACAGCGCCTGATCGCCGAGTTCTGCATTCTAGTACCCTTCTGGATTTCCGTCCTGACCCGTGCCTTCGGCTGGGTGGCGCTGCTGTCCAATCGCGGCCTGATCAACACGTGGCTGCAGGCGATCGGCTTCATTTCCGAACCGCTGGCGCTGGTGCGCAACGAATTCGGCGTCATCGTCGGCATGACGCATTTCCTCATTCCTTTCGCCGTCTTCCCGCTGGCATCGGCCATGCGCAGCCTCGACGACCGCGTGCTGCTGGCCGCGCGCGGCCTCGGCTCCAGCCGCATGCGCACCTTCTGGACGGTGTTCGTACCGATGACGCGCTCCGGCATCATCGGTGCGGCGATGATCGTCTTTGTGTTTTCGCTCGGCTTCTTCGTCACGCCGGCGATCCTTGGCGGCGGCCGCAGCGTGATGATCGCCGAGCTGATCTATCTGCGCATCTTCCAGAGCCCGGACTGGGGCCTGGGCGCTGCGATCAGCGTGGTGCTGGTGCTGTTCGTCGGCGCGCTGATGGCGCTGCTGTTCCGTTATGTCAGACCGAAGCAGCTGATCTGATGCCGACCTATCGGCCCGGTCCCGTCTCGCTGATCATCGCCGCCTTCGTCGCGCTGTTCCTGTTGATGCCGCTGCTCGCCGTCATCCCGGTGTCGCTGACGCCGAGCCGCATGCTGGCGATGCCGTCGGGCGAACTGTCCCTGCGCCACTACCGGTCGCTGGTCGAGGATCCGCGCTGGCTCCAATCGATCCTGCTCAGCATCCGCATCGGCATCGTCAGCAGTGCCTTTTCCACCGTGCTGGCGCTGTGCTTCAGCCTCGGCGTGTGGATGTTCCAGCCGCGCTTCACCGCGGCACTCGTCGGCTTCGTGCTGCTGCCGATGGTGGTGCCGCCCGTGGTCTCGGCGATCACGCTCTACTTCCTGCTCACCTCGATCTCGGGCTTCAGCTCGTTCTTCGGCTATGACACCTGGCTGGGTGTCGCCATGGCCCACTCGGTGATGACCGTGCCGTTCGCCACCGTTCTGATCCTGGTCTCGCTCAGCCAGCTCGACCGGCGCATCGACCTTGCCGCGCGCGGCCTCGGCGCCTCGGTGTGGGAGCGGGCCACCCGCATCATCATGCCCAACATCAAGTTCGGCATCGTCACCGCGGCGCTTTTGTCGTTCGTGCTGTCCTGGGAAGAAATCGGCGTCACGCTGTTCATCACCTCGGTCAACGCCATCACGCTGCCCAGGCTGATGTGGATGGGCCTGCGCGACAACATCGACCCGGCGATCGCCGCACTCTCGGTGATCCTGATCATCATCACGGTGCTGGTGCTGGCGGTGCGCAGCTTCGTGAACCGGATGAACGCGGGGCAGTGAGAAGGCAAAGCGTGGCGCAGGCCCGCTTAAGACCTTCGGGCAAAGCTTTCCTCCCATCCCGCCGGACATCTCGCCCACAAGGGCTTCGGGCTACCCCATCGCGCGGCGGATTGTCCTGGACAGGCGGGCAAGGAATGTTGGTCGGGACGATGCGTCGAGCTTCCACGACAGCACCGCCATGGCCATTTGCCGCGGCAGCATGCCGACCGACAGGAACCAGGCGGCAAGCACGGCACGGCGGCGCAGGGACGCCGTCATTTCGAGGCTGGCGACAGCGCCCGCGGCCGCTAGCGCCAGGCGGGAATCGTCGGCCACGGGGTGCCGGTGCCTGTCCGCGCAGAGCGATGCCAGCCGTTCTTCCAGATGGACCGGATCATGGCGAACAATTTCTGCCGGCACGACGGTCAGGCCGGCCTGCGATGCCTGGTCCGACAGCGCCTCCATGCGGTGGAAATCGTGCTCTACCCGCCAGCGTGCCCGTTCGGCGAGCTTTTCACCGAAAACCGAATGGTTGGCGCCGTGGATTCGGTAAGCGCCGACACATTCATCGATGGACTGAACGTGACCATACAGCGGCGCCAGCGTCGCAAGATAGCCGTCGGCGCCCTGGCGAAAATCCGATTCCGGAATCGGCATGATCGATTCCAGGGTCGTCCGGTCAAAGGCCAGCCCGCTGGTTACGGTCGTCTGGTAGCGCCCCTTGCGCAGAAGTTTCGGCATGACATCGCCGCTGTCGAAGGGCAGTTCCGGCGGCGGAAAGACGTCCTTGATGCGTTGCCGGTCATCGACGATGTGCAATCTGGATTGCACCTGGGCGGTTGCCTCGTCCCAGGTGTCGACGATCCTGGAGACGGCTTCCGGATAAAGATAATCGTCGGCGTCGAGGAAGAGGACGATTCGGCCCGAGCTCGCGGCAAAGCCGGTGTTGAAGGCGGCCGCGTGCCCGCCATTCTTTCGTCGCGGACAAGCGAGGATCCTGTCGCCGTAGGATTTCATGATCGTCGTGGAATTGTCCTGCGATGCATCGTCGACGACGATGACTTCGACATCGTCGTGGTCCTGCTCCAGCGCGCTGTCGATGCTACGTTCAAGGAAACGCGCGTAATTGTAGTTCGGAATAATGATGGAAACTGGGATTTTGTGGGGGGTGGACTGCATCGCATTCGACCTCGCATCTTGCTTTGGTTTTGGCAGACCCCGCTCGTGGGCTGCCTCCTCTTCAAGCTCGCTCCGCGAATTTGCCGAGGAAAAGCCTCGCCTTTTCGTCGGGTGACGGACCACGTCACTCTTTCACGACTTGATGAAAAGCCGCCATCGCCTTCGAGGATCGCGGTGGCTGACTGGGGTACGCCGGCCAGCCCAAAAGCTCCGACGCTCTTGGTTATCGACCAAGCCCGACGGAAATGGTGTCGCGTTTGGTCACAGTGGGACCGCAGCGGACGCCTTGAAGGCACGTTCGATACTGGCCTTCAAATGCGGCTGGAACAAGCCGCTATCCGAAAACTGATGTCCAGACGCGTGGCCAGATGGTGTCAGACAAAACAAACCTCACCGAGACGCGGCCAATCCTGCCTAGATCGCAAGGCTGCTCGGCGCCCCCTGACGACGTTGTTGGCGAAGTCGTATCAGCATTCATCAGTTCTATGACGAATCGCCATCGCCTCCGCGCGTCGAATGGTTATATCTGACACAATATGCAGAAACGCAGGCAGGCTCCCGAAAGGGAATGGTCGGCAGCGCAGAGGCTAGAGGAAGAGGACGATGACCGCGCCCGGCGATTTGCAGCAGGCACTCTTTCTGAGGCTCAAAAGCGATGCAGCCCTGTCGACCTTGCTGGGCGGCGCGGGATTGCTCGAACGGGCAACCGACAATGCCGCTTTTCCCTACGTGACTTGTGGCCAGACCTCTGCCTTTGACTGGGATACGGGCGCGGAGAACAATAACGATCAGCTGGTCACTCTGCATGTCTGGTCGAAAGCCCAGGGGGAAGCCGAAACACTTGCCATCATGGACGCTATCAAAGCGCGGCTCGCCAATGCGGCGCTGGAGATTGGCGCCCACGGCCAGACACGACTGTCGCTCGAATTCACCGAGGTTCGCCATGACGAGGATCTGCTCGTGCATCACGGGCTGCTGCGTTTTCGCGCGATAACGCAGGAAAACGCCTGATACGCTTTCAATATGGTCGAAACGGAGTCTAGACTGGACTCTCGCGGGATTTCACGGTTGAGGCGGTGAAATCCCAGGTTGACTGTCTCGCGTTGCAGGGGTGTGGCGAGGATGTTTTCGGCGCCGTTCACTGTTCATTTCACGTTCAGCACCGATGCGTTACAACGTCGACCATGAAAACGCTTCGCTCCCACTTCCGAACCGCGACACTGGCGCTCTGTGCTGCCGGTCTGTTTGTGTCGCAGGCGATGGCGATGCCGGTCATCGCGCCCGACCATGCCGGTCCGATCCTGCTGGCGGCGTCCGATTGCTACGCGATCGGTCAGCAGGTGGCCGAACAGAATGGCGGAACGCTGGCCAAGGCCTCGCAATCGACACGTGGCGGCCAGCCTGTCTGTGTCATTGTCGTGCTCGTTCCTGGCAAGGACGGACAACGTCCGCGCCGTTCCGAAATCGTCGTTCCGCTGAACTGACCCACTCTTCCATTTTACAGACCTCCGTTTCCCAGGCCGCCGGAATCGGCCTATACCTGACCCTAGCTCTTCAACAGGTATCGAACTCCGCATGCGCGTACTCGTCGTCGAGGATGACAAGGATCTCAACCGGCAGATATCGGATGCGCTGGTCGATGCCGGCTACGTCGTCGACCGCGCCTTCGACGGCGAGGAAGGCCATTTCCTCGGCGACACCGAGCCCTACGACGCCGTCGTGCTCGACATCGGACTGCCGCAGATGGACGGTATCAGCGTGGTCGAGCGTTGGCGGCGCGGCGGCCGCAAGATGCCGGTGCTGATCCTGACGGCGCGCGACCGCTGGAGCGACAAGGTCTCCGGCATCGATGCCGGCGCCGACGACTATGTCACCAAGCCGTTCCACATCGAGGAGGTACTGGCGCGGCTCCGGGCCCTGATCCGGCGCGCCGCCGGCCATGCCTCGTCCGAACTGACCTGCGGACCGCTGCGCCTCGACACCAAGGCGTCAAAGGCCGATGTCGACGGCGTGCCGCTGAAACTGACATCGCACGAATTCCGCCTGCTTGCCTATCTGATGCACCATATGGGCGAGGTCGTCTCGCGCACCGAACTGGTCGAGCATCTCTATGACCAGGATTTCGACCGCGATTCCAACACTATCGAGGTGTTTGTCGGGCGGCTGCGCAAGAAGATGGGCATCGACATGATCGAAACCGTGCGCGGCATGGGCTACCGCATGCGTGAGCCGGAGGCGTAACTCGGAACCGCTCAAATCACTCGCAAGGACGCCGCTTTCGCTGCGTTTGTGGCCGCGTTCGCTGACGTTCCGCGTCATCGCCTTTTCCACGGTCTGGGCGATCGTGACGCTCGTCGTCATCTTCACCCTGATCACTACCCTCTACCGCCAGGCCAGCGAGCGCGGCTTCGACAGCCTGCTTTCGGCGCACCTGTTCAATTTGATCGGCTCCATCGGTATTTCCGACAACGGTGCGCTCACCGGCGCCCCCGACCTCGGCGATCTTCGGTTCTCGGAACCGAATTCGGGCTGGTACTGGTCGGTGGAGCCCGCCTCGGAAGGCGTACATGGCGATCTTCATTCGTCTTCGATGACCACGACGATACCGTCGCCGAGCGTCGCCGATGTGCCGTTCAACGCCAGCTTCCAGCGCAGCTATGCGGCCGAAGGCATCGACGGCGAGCAGCTCGAAGTGTTCGAGAGCGAATTCGTTCTCGATTCCAAGAACCGCGCCGCGCGCTTCCGCGTCATGGGCAACCAGAGCGAGCTCGAACAGGAAATCGCCACCTTCCAGCGCCGCCTGCTGACTTATCTCAGCCTGTTCGGCGTCGGCATGATCGCCATCAACGCGATCGCCATTCTGCTCGGCCTGCAGCCGCTGCGCCGGGTCAGGAACGCGCTTGCCATGGTGCGCGAGGGCACAGCGCAGAGGCTCGACGGCCGGTTTCCGGCCGAGATCGAACCGCTTGCCAACGAAACCAATGCGTTGATTGAAAACAACAGGCGCATCGTCGAGCGATCGCGAACCCAGGTCGGCAATCTCGCCCATTCGCTGAAGACGCCGCTCGCGGTGCTGCTCAACGAGGGCAGGGCGCTTGGCGGCGCCAAGGGACAGCTGATTACCGAACAGGCCGCTTCCATGCAGAAGCAGGTCGAGCACTATCTGCAGCGCGCCCGCGTCGCGGCACAACGCGACAGCGTCGTCTACCGCACGCCGGTGACGCCGCTGGTGCAGCGCATGGTCCGGGTTCTACAGAAGCTCAATCCGCGGACGAACCTGTCGCTGTCATTGCCGGCGACCGAAATCGTCTTCGCCGGTGAGCGCGAGGACCTTGAGGAATTGCTTGGTAATCTGCTCGAAAACGCGATGAAATGGGCAAAAAGCGCGGTGTTGGTCTCGGTCGTGCCTTTGACCGGCAAGGACGATCCGACCGGCCTGTTTGAGATCAGCATCGAGGATGACGGCCCGGGCATTCCCGAGGACAAGGCGCGCGAGGCGCTGAAGCGCGGACGACGTCTGGACGAGACAAAGCCCGGAACAGGTCTGGGGCTGGCCATTGTCGCCGACCTCGTCAACGAGTATGGAGGCGTCCTGGCGCTCGAACGGTCCGGCATGGGCGGATTGAAGGCGGTGGTGCGATTGCGGAGCCTTCAGTGATGTTCAGCCACGGCCATTCGACATCGATGGATGGGGCATGTTATGGCGGCATGTCGATTGGTTCCGGATTGGCCGGCAGCGGCCAAATTTCCGACAAATATCAATACTATGGCCACGTCAGCTTCTCCGATGACGCGGCCCCCGGCTCATTCATAACAGGCTCCAACTCAAGAAAACCGGTTGTTGGCATGAAGATTCGCGTCGCGCTTGTTTCCGCATTGCTGGCCGTTTCCGGCTGCACCACCTTGAGCGGCAAGGGGCCGACCGTAGCAGTGACACCGGCCTCGACGCCCCCTTCCAGCGGCAAGGTGACCACGACGATCATTTCGGCGATGGGCGGCGGCCTCATCGGCGGGTCGATCGGCGCCGGCCTCAGCGAGACCGAGAAGCGCAGTGCGCTCGAGGCTGAATACAAGGCGCTCGAGTACACGACCAGTGGCCAGAAGGTAACGTGGAAGGGCGCCCAGGCTTCGCGCTATGGCGAGGTGGTTCCGGCACAGCCCTATCGCGTCGGCTCGCAGGATTGCCGCCAGTACACGCAGACGGTGTTCACCGGCGGGGCCGGAGTGACGGCGCGTGGAACCGCTTGCCGCAACACCGACGGCAGCTGGACACCGCTGACCTAAACAAAGACGGGTCCGGTTGGTATCCGGTCGGTTGATGTCGATCAAGGACATGCGGCGCGCCTGCCGTCAAAGCGTCGCAGGAAGCCTGTGTTGGCACGGCAGAACTCTGCCACTATTGGAAGAACCATGCTGTTCTGGGTCATAGCCGCAATTCTCACGCTGGGTGCAAGCCTGGCGGTGCTGCTGCCGCTGGCCGCCAGCTCGAAGGGCGCGTCGTCGAGCGGCGATCACGATCTCGAAGTCTATCGCGACCAGTTGTCCGAGCTTGACCGCGACGCTGCGCGTGGCTTGATCCAGCCGGCGGAAGCTGCCGAAGCGCGCGCCGAGATCGCTCGCCGCATCCTTCGCCTCGACAATGCGGCAACGACGGACCAGGCGTCCGTCGGCCGAGCCTCGGTCGCGGCAAGGCTGGTGGCAACCGCGGCCGTGCTGGTAGTGCCGCTGGTCAGCTGGGGCCTTTACAGTCAGCTCGGCTCACCCGATTTGCCGTCGCAGCCGCTCAGCGAGCGGTTGGCCAAGAATCCGGCCGACAGTTCGGTCGACGAATTGGTGGCGCGGGCCGAAGCCCATCTTGCCGCCAATCCTTCCGATGGCAGGGGCTGGGATGTGCTCGCGCCAGTCTATCTGCGCATGCAACGCTTTTCCGACGCGGCGGCGGCCTATCGCAACGCTATACGCCTCGATGGCGACAGCGCCGTTCGCCAAGCCGGTCTTGGCGAGGCGATCGCCGGTGCGGCAGGTGGCATTGTCTCGGCCGATGCACAGAATGCCTTCGAGGCGGCCTTGAAGCTCGACCCGGCCAATGCGAAGGCGAGCTTCTACCTGGCCGTGGCGCTGGCGCAGGAGGGCCGCACCAAGCAGGCGGCCACGGCCTGGCGGGCAATGTTGGGCAAGCTGCCGCCGGAGTCGCCATGGCGCAGTGCGGTCGAGCAAGCGCTGGCCAGGTCCGGCAGTCCCGCAGTCGCTTCCGGCGGCGCCACCAACGGTCCCGATGCCGGCGATATCGACGCTGCATCCTCGATGTCTCCCGCTGATAGGGAAGCCATGATCAGCACGATGGTCGCGCGCCTCGACGACAAACTGCGGCAAAATCCGCGCGATCCGGAAGGTTGGATGCGGCTCGTTCGTTCCTATGTCGTGCTGGGCAAGGCCGATCAGGCGCGCGAGGCGCTCGGTCGCGCCATTGCCGTCTTTGGGGCCGACAGTGACGAAGCGAAAAAAATCACCGCCTTTGCCGCCACGCTTGGTCTGACGGCGACGGAGTAGAGTAAGACATGACGCGCAAACAGAAACGGTTGTCGGTGATAGCGGGCGGGTTGGCTTTCCTCGGTGTCGCCACCGGGCTGACCTTCTACGCGCTTGGCCAGAAGGCCTCCTATTTCTACATGCCGGCCGATCTCACAACCGCCAATGTCCAGCCTGGCCAGCGCATCAGGCTGGGCGGGCTGGTCGAAAAGGGCACGATCCAGCGCGGGCAGGGGGCGACGGTCGGCTTTTTGGTCACCGACACGCACAAATCGGTCAAGGTCACCTATACCGGCATCCTGCCCGACCTTTTCCGCGAAGAGCAAGGCGTCATCACCGAAGGCACCTTTGGCCCGGACGGCGTCTTCGTTGCCGACAGCGTGCTGGCCAAGCATGATGAGCGCTATATGCCCAAGGAAGTGGCCGACGGCCTGAAGGCCAAGGGCGTCTGGCAGGAGAGCAAGAGTGAATAGCTCTGGCAGGAGAGCAAGAGTGAATTACAGCCATGGTTGAAACCGGACATTTCGCCTTGGTCCTGGCGTTTGCGCTGTCACTGGTGCAGGCGCTCGTGCCGCTGCTTGGCGCACGCCTGAACAACCAGCGCCTGATGGCGGTCGGTGGGCCAGTCGCGGTGACCGGCTTTGCCCTGACGGCACTGTCCTTCGTGGCGTTGGCGAGCGCCTATGCAAGCTCCGATTTCTCGGTGGCGAGCGTGTGGGAAAACTCGCATTCGCTGCAGCCATTGATCTACAAGATCACCGGAACCTGGGGCAATCACGAAGGCTCGATGCTGCTCTGGGTGCTGATCCTGACCTTCTTCGGCGCCCTCGTCGCCGCTTTCGGGTCAAATCTGCCGGCGACGCTGCGCGCCAACGTGCTTGCCGTGCAGGGCGCCATCGGCGCCGCCTTCTTCCTGTTCATCCTGGTGACATCCAATCCGTTCATCCGGCTCAATCCGGCGCCGATCGAGGGCCGCGATCTCAACCCGATCCTGCAGGATCTCGGCCTCGCCATCCACCCGCCCTTCCTCTATCTCGGCTATGTCGGTTTCTCGATTTGCTTTTCCTTTTCGGTCGCCGCCCTCATCGAAGGACGCATCGACGCTTCCTGGGCGCGCTGGGTGCGGCCGTGGACGCTGGTCGCCTGGATGTTCCTGACCGGCGGCATCGCCATGGGATCGTACTGGGCCTACTACGAACTCGGTTGGGGCGGTTTCTGGTTCTGGGATCCGGTCGAGAACGCCTCCTTCATGCCGTGGCTGTCCGGCACAGCGCTGCTCCATTCGGCGATCGTCATGGAAAAGCGGTCGGCGCTGAAGATCTGGACGCTGCTGCTCGCCATCCTGACCTTTTCGCTGTCGCTGCTCGGCACCTTCCTGGTGCGCTCGGGCGTCTTGACTTCGGTGCACGCCTTCGCCACCGATCCGACACGCGGCGTCTTCATCCTGTGCATCCTGACACTGTTCATTGGCGGCTCCCTGGCGCTGTTTGCGTTGCGCGCCTCGCGTCTGACGGCCGGCGGCCTGTTTCATCCGATTTCTCGCGAAGGCGCGCTCGTCCTCAACAATCTGTTCCTGACCACGGCCACCGCGACCGTGCTCGTCGGCACGCTCTATCCGCTGGCCGTCGAGGCCTTTTCCGCCGACAAGATTTCGGTCGGCGCGCCGTTCTTCAACCTCACCTTCGGCCCCTTGATGGTGCCGCTGCTGCTGGTGGTTCCGTTCGGGCCGCTGCTGGCCTGGAAGCGCGGCGATGTCTTCGCCGTCGCCCAGCGCCTGATGGTGGCTTTCGCCGCGGCCCTCCTGGCAACGCTGGTCACCGCTTTGTTCATCGACGGGGCGTCGGTGTTTGCGGCCCTGGGCGTCGGCCTCGCCGTCTGGCTGATCCTCGGGGCGCTCACCGACCTTGCCGTCAAATCCGGCTTTGGTAATGTCGCGCCGGGGATCGTGATCAGGCGCCTGCTCGGCTTGCCGCGCTCGGTCTTCGGCACCGCCTTCGCTCATCTTGGCCTTGGCCTGACCACGCTCGGCATCGTCGGTACGCTTTGCTTCGGCACCGAGAAGATCCTGTCGATGCATGCCGGCGAGACCGTCGAACTCTCCGGCCATCCGGTGCGTTTCGTCGGGCTTTATCCGGCCCAGGGGCCGAACTACAGCGAGGATCGCGGCCGCTTCGAACTGATCGGCGTCGGCGGCGGTCCTGTTGCCGAAATCAGCTCCGCCAAGCGGTTTTATCCTGTGCGGCAGATGACGACGACGGAATCCGGCATCAAGACGATCGGCCTCTCCCAGCTCTACATCTCGCTCGGCGACGAGGGCAATGACGGTTCCGTCGTGGTGCGTCTGTGGTGGAAACCGCTGGTGACGTTGATCTGGGGCGGCGGCCTGGTGATGATGGCGGGCGCGGCGATGTCGCTGATGGACCGGCGCCTGCGCGTCGGCGCGCCGTCGCGGCGGAAAAGACAGGCGAGCGCTGTGACGTCCTTGGGCCTGCCATGAGCGCAAGATTTTCGCTGACCTCGCTTGTCCTGCTGCTGGCGCTGTTTTTCGCCGGCACGGCCCTGGCGGTGAAGCCTGACGAGATGCTGCCCGATCCGGCGCTCGAGGCGCGGGCGCGGGCGCTGTCGGAAGGCCTGCGCTGCATGGTCTGCCAGAACCAGTCGATCGACGAATCCGACGCCGACCTTGCCCGTGACCTGCGCATCCTCGTGCGCCAGCGCCTCGTCGCCGGCGATACCGACCAGCAGGTGATGGATTACGTCGTCTCCCGCTATGGCGAGTTCGTGCTGCTGAAGCCGCGTTTCGATCTGCGCAATGCGTTGCTGTGGGGCACGCCTGTCCTGCTGTTGCTGGTGGGAGGCGTTTTCATCGTGCTGACCGCGCGGTCGCGCCGCACGCTGGCGACAAGATCCCTGTCCGCCGAAGAGCAGGCATCGTTGGATGCCATATTGCGCCGCGATTGACGCTGCCGTCACTGCCAAACATTACCAAAGTTTCATGTGTCGGAAATGGCGCCGTAATGTGCGCTTCTCTAATTCTCTCTTCCCGAGGCTGCCGATCGAGCAGCATCCATTTGAAAGAGGATACGAGAACCATGAATATTGCCCCCAATTCATATTCCCTCACCCGCAAGCGTCTGCTGGCTGCCGTCGCGTCCATCGCCGTGGCCGGTGCGATCGGCGTCGGCGCGCTGACCAGTGGAACCAGCCCTGTTCTGGCCGACGCCGTGCGCGTCGAGGCGCCGCAGGTGCCGGGCTTCGCCGATGTCGTCGAGCGCGTTTCTCCCGCCGTTGTCAGCGTCAAGGTCAAGGCCAAGATCAGCCCGGCGGCCGATGATGGCTCCGACCAGTCCGACGATCCGGACGGCATGAACAACATGCCCGATAACCCGCAGCTGCGCCGCTTCTTCAAGGAATTCCGCGGCTTTGGCGACCAGAACGGTCAGGACGGTAACAGGCGCTTCAGCCACCGTGACCACAATAACGGCCAGCCGCGGCCGGTTGCGCAGGGATCCGGCTTCTTCATCTCCGATGACGGCTATCTCGTCACCAACAACCACGTCGTTTCGGAAGGCTCGGCCTTCACCGTGGTGATGAATGACGGCAAGGAACTCGACGCCAAGCTGATCGGCACCGACCCACGCACCGATCTCGCCGTGCTCAAGGTCGAGGGTGTCGGCAAGTTCACCTACGTCGACTTCGCCGACGATTCCAAGGTTCGTGTTGGCGACTGGGTGGTGGCCGTCGGCAATCCGTTCGGCCTCGGCGGCACCGTCACCGCCGGCATCGTCTCGGCCCGCGGCCGCGACATTGGCGCCGGCCCCTATGACGACTTCATCCAGATCGATGCGTCGGTCAACCGCGGCAATTCGGGTGGCCCGACCTTCAACCTCAACGGTCAGGTCGTCGGCATCAACACCGCGATCTTCTCGCCGTCCGGCGGCAGCGTTGGCATCGCCTTCGACATTCCCGCTTCGACCGCCAAGCAGGTCGTTCAGGACCTGATGAAGAGCGGTTCGGTGCAGCGCGGCTGGCTCGGCGTCGAAATCCAGCCGGTCACGTCCGACATCGCCGAATCGCTCGGTCTGAAGTCCAATAACGGCGCGCTGGTTTCCAGCGCCCAGGACAATGGCCCCGGCAAGAAGGCCGGCATCACCGCCGGTGACGTGATAACCCAGGTCGACGGCAAGGACGTTGCTTCGCCGAAGGAACTGGCACGCCTGATAGGCGCCTTTTCGCCCGGCAAATCTGTCGACGTCACCGTGTGGCGCGACGGCAAGAGCCAGACGGTCAAGGTCGATCTCGGCACTCTACCCACCAGTGACAAGCAGGCATCTGCCGACCAGCCGCAGCCGCCCGCTCCGGCCAAGCCCGACACTCTGGCCGATCTCGGACTGACCGTCACCAAGTCCGAAAGCGGCAAGGGGCTGGTGGTGACCGACGTCGATCCCGACAGCGATGCCGCAGATCGCGGCATCCAGCCAGGCGACGTCATCACATCAGTCAATTCGACCGAGGTGAACGGCACAGACGATGTCACCAAGGCGATGACCGACGCAGTCAAATCCGGCCGCAAGGCGGTGCTGATGCAGATTAGCCGCGACGATACCAATCGTTTCGTCGCACTGCCCGTCGCCAAGGGCTGACGCTGTTCGACTTTTCCGGTGCGGCCGTTTCAAACACCCCCGAGCCGCCGCACGGGAAAGCATGGAGGAGCGCGCGTTAGTCAGTCATCGTGCTCTCCCCCGGCGGCAGCGGGCCTCCCATCGCCCGCTGCCGCACTATCGTCTGAAAGCCTGCTTGTCGTCTGAAAGCGTTTCGGCGGTCTTGGCGCAACCACATCGGGGACAAGGACTTTATCGCACACGGCTTCGGATGATCTTGATCGCGATGGCAAAGGCCACAATGCAGATGTCTGCCACTCAACCTTCCGGCGAAATCGCGTATAACAGTCCGATGAAGATTCTCGTCATAGAGGACGATCGCGAGGCCGCGGATTACTTGCAGAAAGCCTTTACCGAGGCCGGTCACACCGCGCATGTCGCCGGTGATGGCGAAACCGGCTTCGCGCTCGCCGATGCCGGCGACTACGACGTGATGGTCATCGACAGGATGATGCCGCGCCGTGATGGCCTGTCGGTCATTGCCGGTCTGAGATCCAGGGGCAACACCACCCCGGTGCTGATCCTGTCGGCGCTGGGCGAGGTCGATGACCGGGTCACCGGCCTGCGCGCCGGCGGCGACGATTACCTGACCAAGCCCTATGCCTTTTCCGAGCTTCTGGCCCGCGTCGAGGTGCTGAATCGCCGCGCCAGCGCCAAGGAAGCCGAAACCGTCTACCGCGTCGGCGATCTCGAACTCGACAGGCTGTCGCATTCGGTCCGTCGCGCGGCGCGCGAGATCACGCTGCAGCCACGTGAATTCCGCCTGCTGGAATATCTGATGCGCCATGCCGGCCAGGTGGTGACGCGCACCATGCTGCTCGAAAATGTCTGGGACTATCATTTCGATCCGCAGACCAATGTCATCGACGTCCATGTCTCGCGGCTGCGCGGCAAGATCGAGAAGGGCTTCGACAAGCCCATCCTGCATACGGTTCGCGGCGCCGGCTATATGCTGAAGAGCAGTTAGCGGCAGCATGGCTCTTTCCGTGCCAGCCATCATGAAGACGACGGCAGCGCGGCTTTCGGCGCTCTACCTCCTGCTCTTCGCGCTCTGCGCGGTGGCGCTCGTCTTCTACATGACCTCCCTGTCGGCGCGCATGCTGACGGCGCAGACCCAGGACACCATCAACGACGAGGTGCTCGGTCTGGCTCGCGCCTATCAACGAGGCGGCCTGCCGGTGTTGGTCCGTGTGGTCGAGGCGCGCTCACGCCAGCCCGGCGCAAACCTCTATCTGATCGCCGATGCCAACGGCCAGATTCTGACCGGCAATGTGCAGAGCCTTGAACCGGGCGTTCTCGAAACCGAAGGTTGGACCAGCAGCCCGTTCTCCTACCAGCGCTTTGGCGAAGGAGAACTCGAGCGTCTGCGCAATCTGCCCGCCGAGCAGGGTACCAACCAAACCGAGCAGAACGACGCGCAGGCCCAGGGCGAAACGGGCCACAACGCCATTGCGCTGGTGCTGCGGCTGCCAAACCAGATGATCATGCTGGTCGGCCGTGACCTCGGTGAGCCGGAGCGGTTTCGCGCCGTCATCCGTCGCGCCCTGATGCTGGCGCTCGGCATGATGGGGCTTGGCGGGCTGCTGATCTGGTTCTTCGTCGGCCGCGCGGCGCTGAAGCGCATCGACAGTGTGTCGGAGGCCAGCCGCCGCATCATGGGTGGCGACCTGTCCGGCCGGCTGCCGGTGACCGGGACCGGCGACGAGTTCGACCGGCTTTCCGAAAACCTTAATGTGATGCTGGCCAGGATCGCCACGCTCAACGAAGGCTTGAAGCAGGTTTCCGACAACATCGCGCATGATCTGAAGACGCCGCTGACGCGGCTGCGCAACCGGGCAGAAGCGGCGCTTTCGGGTAAGCACAAGACCGCCGACTATCGTCAGGCACTGGAAGGCACCATCGCCGAGTCCGACCAACTGATAAAAACCTTCAACGCCATCCTGATGATCTCCCGGCTGGAGGCTGGCTACTCCTCGGAGAACACCGACCGCG
Organism: Mesorhizobium sp. M1396; assembly: GCF_040317725.1. Lineage (NCBI taxonomy): Bacteria > Pseudomonadati > Pseudomonadota > Alphaproteobacteria > Hyphomicrobiales > Phyllobacteriaceae > Mesorhizobium > Mesorhizobium sp. M1396. The sequence goes on from NZ_JAMYLA010000005.1 coordinate 102,417, forward strand.
TCGATCTTGCGGGGGCCGTGCGCGATGTCGTCGAACTCTACGAGCCGGTGGCGGACGAGGCGGGCGTCTCGCTGGAGACAGACGTGCGGGAGACGGTTTTCGTCAACGGTAACCGCGAACTGATCGGCCAGGCGCTGTCGAACATCGTCGACAACGCCATCAAATATTCGACCGACGCCGCTGCTCAGCCGGCTGTGCGCGTAGCCCTTGAGCGAACCGGCACGGATGTTCGGCTGTCGGTCGTCGACAATGGCCACGGCATCCCCGACGATAGCGACCGCGCTCGCGCGACGGAACGTTTCGTGCGGCTGGAAAAGAGCCGTTCGCAGCCGGGTTCCGGTCTTGGCCTCAGCCTCGCCAAGGCCGTCATGACATTCCACAATGGCCGGCTTGATCTCTTGCCTGGCAATCCCGGACTATCCGTGGTCATGAGTTTCCCGGTACGGGAGGATCACTGATGAGCACGGCTGCGAAGCGGGCGGTGGCGCAATGGCTGCTGAAGCCGTCTATCAGCCTTGCTCCACTCGACGAGAACCGTTCGCGGCAAGAACTGGCCGAGATCGCCTCCGCCGCAAACGAGGAAGGGCTGACACGGCTGGCCAGGTTCCTGGCCGGCAAAGGGGAGGGCCAGGATTTCCTGGCAGCCATCTTCGATCTGTCGCCCTTCCTGCGCGACACGGCACGTCGCCGGCCGCGGATCCTCGATGGGCTGTTCGAGCAGACGGTCGAGGATCGGCTGAAGGCGATCGGTGCTGCCATCGACCAGGCGCATCTGGCCGAGGCGGTCTCGGAAGCCGGCCTGATGATGGAACTGCGCCGGTGCAAGGCCGAGGCGCATTTCCTGATCGCGCTGGCCGATCTTGCCGGTGAAGCCGAAACGGCGCTGACGGTGCGGCGGCTGAGCGACCTTGCCGATGCCTGCGCCCGCGCCGCCGTCGACTTCCTGCTGCGTGACGCGCATGGCCAGGGCAAGCTCAAACTGCCGGATCTCGACAATCCGTCGAAGCAATCGGGCTGGATTCTGCTCGGCATGGGCAAGCTCGGCGCGCACGAGCTGAATTTCTCCTCGGACATCGATCTCGTGGTTTTCTTCGATCCGGAAGCGCCGGCCGTCGTCGATCCGCTCGACGCCACCGAGCTGTTTTCGCGCCTAACGCGCCGCCTGGTGCGTATCCTGCAGGATCGCACCGAGCACGGTTATGTCTTCCGCACCGATTTGAGGCTGCGCCCTGATCCGGGTTCCACCCCGCTGGCGATTCCGGTCGAGGCCGCACTGCGCTACTATGAGGCGCGCGGTCAGAACTGGGAGCGTGCCGCCATGATCAAAGCGCGTCCGGTGGCCGGCGACCTGGCAGCGGGCGCGGCCTTCCTCAAGGAGCTCCAGCCCTATATCTGGCGCAAATACATGGACTACGCGGCGATTGCCGATGTCCATTCGATCAAACGCCAGATCCACGCCCACAAGGGCCATGGCGAGATCGCGGTCAAGGGCCACAACGTCAAGCTCGGTCGTGGCGGTATCCGCGAGATCGAGTTCTTCGTCCAGACCCAGCAGCTCATCGCCGGCGGCCGCTTCCCGGAACTGCGCGGCCGCGAGACCGTGCCGATGCTCGGCCAGCTCGCGGCGCGCGGCTGGATCACCGCCGATGCGCGCGACGCGCTGGCGCGTCAGTATTGGTTCCTGCGCCGCGTCGAACATGCCGTGCAGATGGTTGCCGACGAGCAGACGCACACGCTGCCGGAAGACGATGAGGGGCTGGAGCGAATCGCCCGTATGTTGGGCTTTGCCGATTCTGCTGCCTTTTCCCAAGCGTTCCGCGCCTCGCTGCAGCAGGTCGAACGCCATTACGCGGCTCTTTTCGAAACCGCGCCGGAGCTTTCGACCGGCATCGGCAATCTGGTCTTCACCGGCGATGTCGACGATCCCGATACGTTGCAGACCTTGCACGGCCTAGGCTTTCACAGGCCAAGCGACATCTGCCGCGTCATTCGCAGCTGGCATTTCGGCCGCTATCGCGTCACCCAGTCGGCGGAGGCACGCGAGCGGCTGACGGAACTGACACCGGCGCTGTTGCGGTCCTTTGGCCAGACGCGCCGGGCCGACGAAGCCCTGATGCGCTTCGACGAGTTTCTCGCTGGCCTGCCGGCCGGCATCCAGCTGTTTTCCCTGCTGCAATCCAATCCAGCCCTGTTGAAGCTTCTGGCGACAATCATGGGTGCGGCACCCCGGCTGGCGGCGATCATCACGCGCCGGCCGCATGTTTTCGACGGTTTGCTGGACCCGGCCTTGCTGACGGAGCTGCCGGACCGCGTCTATCTGTCGGCGCGGCTTTCCGCCTTCGTCGAGGGCGACCGGCTGTATGAGGACGTGCTCGACCGGCTGCGCATATTTGCCTCCGAGCAGAAATTCCTGATCGGCGTCAGGCTGCTGGCCGGCTCGATCGACCCTGCGCGCGCCGGCCGCGCCTTTTCCGATCTGGCGGATCTCACCATCGAGGCGGCGCTGCAGGCGGTGACAACCGAATTCGCGGCGCGCCACGGCACGATTGCCGGGGGCTTGGTTTCCCTGCTCGGCTTAGGCAAACTCGGCAGCCGAGAGTTGACCGCCGGATCGGATGTCGACCTGATCCTGCTCTACGACCACGCGCCGGATGCCGAGGAATCCGATGGCGCCAAGCCGCTGGCGCCTTCGCATTACTACGCCCGCATGACGCAGCGGCTGATTGCGGCGGTGTCCGCGCCGACGGCGGAGGGGGTGCTCTACGAACTCGACCTGCGCCTGCGGCCATCCGGCAACAAGGGCCCGGTCGCCACCCATATCGATGCCTTCAAGAAATATCAGCGTCAGGAAGCCTGGACGTGGGAACACATGGCGCTGGCACGGGCGCGTACCATTGCCGGCGACCCCAGCCTGTGCAGCGAGGTCGAGGCGGAAGTGGCGGCGGTGCTTGGCCAGCCTCGCAACGCCGCAAAGGTGATGGCCGAGGCCTCGGACATGCGCGCCATGATCGAGAAGGAAAAGCCGCCGCGCGACCTTTGGGACATCAAGCTGATCCCCGGTGGCCTCATCGATCTCGAATTCATCGCTCAGGTGGCCGTCATCACCGGGCAGGTCGAGGCTGGGCCGCGTGCGCCGGCCGTGCCAATTGCACGTGCCGCGGCCGCGCCAATGGCACGTGCCCCGGTCGTTGCACGTGCCACCGGCACGGCCGAGATCCTGTCGCGTCTCGCGCCGGGCTTCGCCGATGCCGGGACAAGGCAGGACCTTGGCGACGCCTACTCGCTCTATCTGGCACTGACCCAGATGACGCGGCTGTGCCTCACCGGAGCCTTTGAACGCGACGATGTTCCACCGGGGCTGTCGGATCTGCTTCTGGCGGTGACCGATCTGCCGGATTTCGGTGTGCTGGAAGCACATCTCAAAGAGACGTCGCAAAAGGTCAGGAAAGATTTCGACCTTTTGCTTCGTACGGGATGACCGCGACGAGCGGCTATCTCGGACCGCATCGGGGGTGACGATGCAACAGGAGAAGACCATGAGAAAGACAACCAAACTTGCCCTTGCCTTCGTTGCCTTGGCCGGCGCCGTCGGCACCACGGCCTATGCCGAAAACAATGCCAGCGCAAGAATGCGTGAGGGCACGATGATGCGCCTCAACAAGGCGATGAAGGATTCGAACGGGACCATCAGCTTCGACCAGTTCTCCGACGCCATGAACGCGCGGCTGAAGAAACTCGTCGCCGACAACGGCGGCAAGCTGACCGTCGCCCAGCTCGCCGAGGCGCTGGAGAAGGCGCGCTTCGAGCAGATGGCCAAACGCATCATCGCCCGCTACGACACCGAGGACGACGGCACGCTGACGTCAGACGACATCACCGGTCGGGAGAAGAAAATCTTTGCCATGCTCGACAGGAACAACGACGGCAAGATCGAGAAGAGCGAATTGCCGAAGGGCGGCCGCTTCGGCCGTCACCCTCAATGGAGTGACGACGGCGACAACAGCGATATGCAGTGAGGCTGTCTGTGGCAGGCTCCGGCGGTGTCAGTCGGAGCCCGCTGCTCAGGCCGCGACCCTGATCGCCGGCGAGGCTTTCTTCAACGGAATGCGCACCGATACGATCGTGCCGACACCTTCGGTCGAACGGATCTTCAGCGCGCCACCCTGGAGCTCGGCCAGCGAACGCGAGATGGCGAGGCCAAGGCCGGATCCGGCGTGGCTCTTGGAGAACTGATTCTGCACCTGTTCGAAGGGCCGTCCGAGCTTGCCGAGCGCATCCTTGGGGATGCCGCAGCCATTGTCCTCGATCGTCAGCACCAGCGCGCCGGATGTGTTGCGGGCCCTGACCGATATGTGGCCGCCCTGGCCGGTGAATTTCACCGCATTGGACAAAAGGTTGATGACGATCTGCTTGATCGCACGGCGGTCGGCGACCAGCGTCAGCGCGTCGGCGATGCGGGTTTCCATGGTGATGGCCTTTTGCGTCGCCTGCAATGATACGACGCGAACGGTTTCGCTGATCAGCGGGCCGAGATCGATCTCTTCGCGGTCCAGCGAGAACTGGCCAGCCTCGATCTTGGACATATCGAGAATGTCGTTGATGACGCCCAGGAGATATTTACCGCTGCTGTTGATGTCGGTGGCGTATTCCTCGTAGCGCTCCGATCCGAGCGGGCCGAACAGCCCCTGTTCCATGAGTTCGGAGAAGCCGATGATCGCATTCAGCGGCGTGCGCAACTCATGCGACATGTTGGCCAGGAACTCGGACTTGGCTCGGTTCGCCGCCTCGGCGCGTTCGGTTTCCTTCATATATTTGCGGTTGAGGTCGACCAGTTCGCGCGACCGCTCCTCTTCCGCCCGCCGCGCAAGGCTGAGATCATGGATCGTCGCCATCAGCCGGCGCTCGCTGTCGACCAGCTTCTCCTGGTGCAGCTTGATCTGGGTGATGTCGGAGCCGACCGAGACGATGCCGCCGTCCCGGGTCCTCAGTTCGTTGACCTGCAGCCAGCGGCCGTCGGCCAGCTGCCGCTCGAAAGAGGCGCCGCCTTGCAGGCCGCTGGTGTTGGCAAGCCGCCGTTCGGAGGCAAAGGCCAGCATGCGTTCTTCCAACGCCGCGCGCGCGGTGCCCGGCATCACGTCACGGTCCGAAAGCCCGTTATCCTGCTGATATTTGGAATTGCACATGATCAGGCGCTGCGCCGAATCCCACAGTACGAAGGATTCGTTGATGTTCTCGATCGCTGTTCTGAGGCGAAGGTCGGCCGCTTCGGAACGCAGCGCCAGATGACGCTGTTCGGTGACGTCGACGGCGATGCCGATGAGCTGGATTTCCGGCGCTTCCGGATCGATGACCTGCGCCCGTGCGCGCATCCAGACCCATTGGCCGTCGGCATGCCGCATCCGGAACACCTGGTCGATGTGGTCGATCTCGCGTGCGACAATCCTATTGGCGAGCTGGAACAGGTCGCCGTCCTCTGGATGGATGATCTGATCGACCTCGCCGAAGGACAGCATCGTGTCGCAGGGCTTGTAACCGAGCATGTCGTACATCGATCGCGACCAGTACATCTTGCCGCGCACCATATCCCAGTCCCACAGGCCGCAGCGGCCGCGAACCAGTGCCATGTCGATGCGCTGGTGCGCTTCGAGGTAGATCCGGTCAGCCGCCTGTGCACGTGCCGCCTGGCCGAAATAGGCATAGAGGATGACGATCAGCACGCCGGCCGTCAGCACGAACAGGGTGACGTTCAGCGAAACAGTCTTGCGCCAGGCATCGAAAACCGCGTCCTGCGGCACCAAGGCCGCCGATGCGCCCTTTCCACCATTCGCTAGGCTGACCGCCGCATACCAGTCCCGTCCGTCGATGTTGACTTCCATGACGCCGGCGCGATCGCCGAACATGAACAAGGGCTGGCCGCCCTCGACCAGGCTGTCGAGCGAATGGCCCTGCCATGGCATCGAACGCGGTGTCTCCGCGACGATCTTGAAAGCACTGTCGGTGATGACGAGCACATGGCTGCGGCCCATCGCGCCCTGACGGCTTGTGGTCTCCAGCAGATCCTGGATGGCGCCAGGCACCGTGTCCGAGGTGGTGGCCAGCGAACTGGCCAGTTGGCCCGCCGCCAGCGTCAGGATCGCCTTGGCATTGCGCTCGACATCGTCGCGCTCGTTCATCAGCGATAGCACGCGCAGCGCCGCGATGACGATCAGGAAGGTGATGATGAGGACGGGTATCGATCGGCGCAGCAGCGGCTCGGCGGCCAGAAGCCGTCGGTAGGCCGGTTCGGCGATGAGCCGCGTATTCCCCGCAAGGCCGTCGCCGCGCGTCTCGCGATGCGCAAAAGCCGTCCCTTCGGGCGCGCCCCACGCGTCCGCCTTCGCCATAAATGGCACTCCCCGTATTTGCCTATGCTGCTTGGTGATCCGGCAAACGCCGCACATCCGAATCGTCAGTAAAGAATCAAAGGTGATTCGCCTTGTCCAGTGGTCCGGCCAAAAAAGATTAAAAATCGACTAAAATAATGCTGAAACGGCCTATCTCCCCCACTAGGGTCCCACGAGGGGGAGATCTTTCGCCTCAAGCCAGCGTGCGCTCGACGATATCCCTTAGATCCGCTGACAGGTTTTCGGCGTTGGCGATCGACAGCAGCGCTTCCTTGGCCTTGGCCTGCCGCGAAGGTTCGAGCGAACGCCAGGATCTGAGCGCCGTCGCCAACCTTGCCGCCACCTGCGGGTTGCGTTTTTCGACCTCGAGTACCGTTTGCGAAAAAAACCGGTAGCCTTCGCCGTCGGCCCGGTGGAAGCCGGTCTGGTTGGCGCTGGAGAAGGTGCCGATCAAGGAGCGTACCCGGTTCGGATTGCCCATCGAGAAGGCCGGGTGGCTGGTCAGGGCCCTCACTGTGTCGACGGTTTGCGGCCCCGGAACGCTGGCCTGGATCTGGAACCATTTGTCCATGACCAGCGGGTCGGACCCATAGATCGTCTCGAAAGCCGCCAGCGCCTCGATAGCCTCGGGCGAATCGTGGTGACGATGCGCGAGCACGGCAAGCGCTGCCGCGCGGTCGGTCATGTTGGTCGCGGACTGGAAATGCCCGGCGGCGAGTGCTGCTCCGCCCGGCTGCAGCGACAGATAATCCAGCAGGGTGTTGCGCAAGGCGCGTCGTCCGGCGCTCGCCGCGTCGGGGCTGAACGCTCCCGTGTCGGCGAGGCTGAGGTAGAGGACCGAAAAAGCGTCCCGGCTCGCGGCGCCGATCGCCAGCGCCAGCGCCTCGCGAGCCGCATAGATGGCATCGGGGTCGATATTCCTGCCGATGTCGCGGGCAATGTCGGCTTCGCCCGGCAATGCCAGCGCCAGCGCACGATAGGCCGGCTCCAGCGTCTCGTCGCCGGCGATGCTGCCGGCAAGCTCGGTCAGCCGCGCGGCGAAGTCAGCTTGCTTGCCGCCGAGGATCTCGCGGAAGGCTGATATCAGTGCGTCGGTCAGCAATGTGTTGAAGGCCTGCCAGCGCGAGAAGGCGTCGCTGTCATGGCGGGCGAGGAAGAACTGGTCATCGGCTTTCTGCTCGACCGACAACGTTACCGGCGCCGAAAAGCCGCGGTTGAGGGACACGGCCGGGCGTTCGGCGACGCCTGAAAACCGCACCATGTGGCGGCGCTTGCGGACATGGATGACGCCCTCCTCGACGCTGGCACCCTCGACGCCGCTATACTCCACCGCCTTGCCGCCGGCGCCGATCAGGCCGAAGGCGAGCGGGATGTGCATCAGCCGCTTGCGGCTTTCGGAAGGCGTCGGCGGCACCGACTGTTCGATTTCGAGCGTGAACTCCCGCGCGGCCGGATTGTAGGTCGAACTGATCGTCAGGTTAGGGGTACCCGCCTGATGATACCAGAGCGCGAACTGCGACAGGTCGCGGCCGGACGCATCCTCGAACACCTTGACGAAATCCTCGATCGTCGCCGCGTCACCGTCGTGCCGCTCGAAATAGAGGTCCATGCCGGCGCGAAAGGCGTCGACCCCGAGAATTGTGCGGATCATGCGCACCACTTCGGAGCCTTTCTCGTAGACCGTCGCCGTGTAGAAATTGTTGATCTCGCGGTAGCGGCGCGGCCGCACCGGATGCGCCAGCGGGCCTTGGTCCTCGGGAAACTGGTGGGCACGCAGCGTGCGCACCTCGGCGATGCGCTTGACCGCGCGCGAGCGCTGGTCGGCGGAGAATTCGTGGTCGCGGAAAACCGTCAGACCTTCCTTCAGGCAGAGCTGGAACCAGTCGCGGCAAGTGATTCTGTTGCCTGTCCAATTGTGGAAATACTCATGCGCGATGATCGCCTCGATATTGGCGAAATCGGCGTCCGTCGCGGTCTCCCGATCGGCCAGCACATATTTGTCGTTGAAGATGTTGAGGCCCTTGTTCTCCATCGCGCCCATGTTGAAATCGGACACCGCGACGATGTTGAAGACGTCGAGATCGTATTCCCTGCCGAACGCCTCCTCGTCCCATTTCATCGACCGCTTCAGGGCGTCCATCGCGTAGCCGGCCAGCTTCTCCTTGCCCGCTTCGACATAGATGCCGAGCTCGACGGTGCGGCCGGACAGGGTGACGAAACTGTCGGCGAGCTGGCCGAGATCGCCGGCCACCAGCGCGAACAGGTAGGACGGCTTCGGGAAGGGGTCGTGCCATCTAGCATAGTGCCAGCCGTCGCCGAGATCGCCTCTGTCGAGCGGGTTGCCGTTGGACAAAAGCAGCGGCGCCTCGTCACGCAGCGCTTCGATCCGCACCGTATAGACGGACAGGATGTCGGGGCGATCGAGGAAATAGGTGATGCGGCGAAAGCCCTCGGCCTCGCACTGCGTGCAGTAGACATTGTTCGAGCGGTAGAGGCCCATCAGGGCTTCATTGCCCGCCGGCGCCAGCTCGGTGTCGATCAGCAACTGGAAGCGATGCGCGGCCGGCGGATTGAGGATGGTCAGCTGGTCCGGGCTCGCCAGAAAATCCGACGGTTTTACTTTCTTGCCATCGATCTCGATGCGCTTGAGCGTCAGGCCGTCACCGTCCAGCACCAATGGTGCCGACGCGGAGACGCCGTCACGTCGCTCGATCGTGAGCAAGGCGATGACGCGCGTTGCGTCTGGCGAAAGGCGGAAGGTGAGGTTGGTTTGCGGAATGAGGTAGTCGTTGGGGCGATAGTCTTCGAGCTTGAAGACCTGGCCGGTGTCCGTGCGCATTCCGTTGGTTTTCCTGTCGATTGCGTTGGCGGCGGATTGTGTCCGCTGGTCCAAGAAATTTGAAGTCCGCGCTCTTTACACGAAACGGCCCCTCGACAAAACTAAGGCAATGCCTATTTCAGGCGTTCTTCTCCCGTCATCATCACGAGGCACTCATGACCGTCGTCACACCGAAATTCGGCATGGGCGCATCCGTGCTGCGGCGCGAGGATGCAGCCTTCATCCAGGGGCAGGGCCGCTATACCGACGATATCCAGCCGGCTGGCGTCCTGCATGGCTATGTCCTGCGCTCGCCGGTCGCCAAGGCCAGTTTCACCATCGGCTCGACCGAAGCGGCGAAGGCGGCACCCGGCGTCCACTTGGTCCTGACCGGCAAGGACCTTGTTCATCTCGGCGATCTGAAATCCGGCGTCATGCAGGAGCAGCCGGATGGCACCACGGCGCCGACGCGCGACGTCCCGATCCTGTGCCGCGATCGGGTCCACTATGTCGGCGATGCCGTAGCCTTCGTCGTCGCCGACAGCCGCGCTCTGGCGCAGGATGCCGCCGAACTGATCGATGTCGACTATGACAGCGAAGACGCGACCTCCGGGACGGCAACGGCTCTTGCCGAAGGCGCGCCGCTGGTCTGGCCGGAACTCGGCTCAAACCGCGCCTTCAACTATCACATGGGCGACCAGAAAAAGACCGAAGCGGCTTTTGCCAAGGCCGCCCATGTCACCCGCATCGAATTCGTCAACAACCGGCTGGTCTGCAACTACATGGAGCCGCGCTCGGCGATCGGCGAGTGGAACGTGGAGGAGAACCGCTTCGTGCTGACCACGGGGTCGCAGGGCGTGCATTCCATGCAGTATATCCTGGCCGGCGTGTTCAAGATCAAGAAGGCCCAGCTGCGCGTCATCACGCCCGATGTCGGCGGCGGTTTCGGGCCCAAGAGCTTCGTCTATCGTGAATACCCGCTGGTGCTGGAGGCGGCAAAGCGGCTTGGCCGCCCGGTCAAATGGGCGGGCGACCGCACCGAACACTTCCTGACCGATGCGCAAGGGCGCGACAATGTCGTGACGGCCGAGATGGCGCTGGACAAGAACGGCCGATTCCTCGGCATGAAGGTAGACCTGCTCGCCAACATCGGCGCCTATATCTCGCAATACGGTCCGTTCATTCCCTATATCGGCGTCACCATGTCGACCGGCGTCTATGATATCCAGGCGCTCGACGTCTCGGTCACCGGCCTCTACACCAACACCTGCCCGGTCGATGCCTATCGCGGTGCCGGCAGACCGGAGGCAGCGTTCCTGCTGGAAAAGCTGGTCGATGCCTGCGCCCACGATCTCGGCCTGCCCGTCGAAGAGATTCGCCGCCGCAATTTCATTCGGCCGGAACAGTTTCCCTACCGCACCCAAACCGGCCGCCTCTACGACACTGGTGAATTCGAGGGCCATATGGAGCGCGCCATTGAACGGTCCGAATGGAAAGCGTTTCCGCAGCGGCTGGCGCAGTCGAAGGCTGGCGGCAAGATCCGAGGCCTCGGCATGGCGACCTATATCGAGGCCTGCGCCTTTCCGGGCTCGGAGCCGGCCTTTGTCGAACTCAATGGCGATGGCACGGTGACGCTGAAGATCGGCACCCAGACCAACGGGCAGGGGCACGCCACCGCCTATGCGCAGTTCCTGTCGGAAAAGCTCAATCTCGATATCGACAAGATCCATGTCCGGCAGGGCGATACGGACGAATTGAAGGCAGGCGGCGGCACCGGCGGCTCGCGTTCGATCCCGCTGGGGGGTGTATCAGCTTCCCGCGCGGGCGAGGATCTCGCCAACAAGATCAAGCGCATCGCCGCCGACGAGTTGGAGGCCTCAGTCGGCGACATCGAACTGTCTGATGGCGCTGCCCGCATCGTCGGCACCGATCGCTCGATCGATTTTTCCACCATCGCCAAGGCCGCCAAGACGCCCGATGATCTCAAGGGCTTTGGCGAGTTCGTACAGGACGAATGCACCTACCCGAACGGCACCCATATCTGCGAGGTCGAGATCGACCCGGACACCGGCGCCACCGAGGTCGTCCGCTACACTATCGTCGACGATTTCGGCGTCACCGTGAATCCGATCCTGCTCGCCGGCCAGGTGCATGGCGGTGTCGTGCAAGGCATCGGCCAAGCACTGATCGAAGACACGATCTATGGCGAGGATGGACAGCTTTTGACGGCGAGCTTCATGGACTACGCCATGCCACGCGCCGACAATTTCCCGTTCTTCCATTTCGAGACCCGCAACGTGCCGTCGACCACCAATGCGCTCGGCATCAAGGGGGCAGGCGAGGCCGGCACCATCGGCTCGACCCCGGCCGCACTCAATGCGGTGACCGACGCGCTCTGGCGTGCCTACGGCGTCAGGCACATCGACATGCCGGCAACGCCGGCGCGCATCTGGGCAACCATCCGGGAAGCTGTGGGAGCGTGAAAGCTGGCCACGGCAGCCCCACAGCCACAGTCAGCGACCATGCTGGCGGGCACAACACGCTCACCGGCATCATGCTCAAGATCGTGTCGGTGGCGGTCTTCGTCGGCATGCAGACCTGCATCAAGGCCGCGGGCACCGTGCCGGCGGGTCAAATCGTCTTCTTCCGTTCGTTCTTCGCCATCTTCCCGATCATCGCCTTTCTGGCTTTCAGGCGAGAACTTGGCACTGCGTTCACCACCAAGCGTCCGCTCAATCACATCGCCCGGGGCCTTGTCGGCGTCTGCGCCATGGGGCTCGGCTTTTTCGCGCTGACCCGGCTGCCGCTGCCCGAGGCGATCACGCTGAACTATGCGCAGCCGCTGCTGGTGGTCGTGTTCAGCTCGATCTTTCTCGGCGAGGCCATCCGCGTCTATCGCTGGAGCGCGGTTGCGGTCGGTCTGGTCGGCGTGCTGATCATCTCCTGGCCTGAACTGACGCTGCTCAGTTCCGATCAGGCGCTCGACGACCAGGAGGTGCTTGGCGTCATTGCCGTCCTGGTCGCCGCGGCGATCTCGGCGGTCGCCATGCTATTGGTGCGCAATCTCGTGCAAAGCGAACGCACCGCGACCATCGTGTTGTGGTTTTCGGTGACCGCGAGCGTCATGTCGCTATTGTCGCTGCCGTTCGGCTGGCAGATGCTGACGCCGCTCCAGGCAGCTCTTCTGGTTGCCGCCGGCTTCTGCGGCGGCCTCGGCCAGATCCTGATGACGGCGGCCTATCGCCATGCCGAGGCTTCGGTGGTGGCGCCGTTCGAATACACCTCGATGATCCTTGGCCTGGTCGTCGGCTATCTCGTTTTCGGCGACGTCGCCACGGTTCACATGCTTGTCGGCGGGCTAATTGTCGTTGCCGCCGGGATATTCATCATCTGGCGCGAGCGCCAGCTTGGCCTGGAGCGCACCCGCACGCGCAAGGCATCTTTGCCTGAAGGGTGATTACGACAGCTCGGCTCGCTCCTTCGCCAATCGCACCAGCACCGTCCTCGTCTGCTCATCGGCTGGGAAGAACGATTCGATCGCCAGTTCCGACAAGGTCACGTCGAGCGGCGTACCGAACACGGTGATGGTGCTGATGAACGACAGCACCTGATCGCCGTGGGCAAGCCTGAGCGGGTGCACGATGGCATTCGGCTCGACCGGCGCCGGCCGGCTGCCTTTCAAGCCGGACGGGTAGGTCCGCAGCTCGCGCTCCAGGTCAACCAGCACCGCGTCACCGCTGGCGTCGTTCTGGTGTTTGAGGCGCTCAAGCAGATGCGCCCGCCATTCCTGGAGATTGACGATGCGCGGTGCGATGCCGCCGGGGTGCAGGCTGAGGCGAAGCACGTTGACCGGCGGCTTGAGCAGCGCCTCCTCGCTGACATCGGCAAGGAAGGGAGCGATGGCGGCATTGGCCGAAACCAGGTTCCAGTGGCGGTCGACAGCGAGTGCGGGGAACGGCTCATGCCCCTTGAGGACGATTTCGACCGCCGCCATCGCCGGCGCCAACATCGCGTCGCCGAGCGAGCGCTCGCCGAAGCTGGGGGCAAAGCCGGCGGCGAGAAGCAACTGGTTGCGTTGCCTGAGCGGAATAGAGAGCTGTTCGGCCAGATGCAGCACCATATCGCGCGAGGGTGCGGCCCGTCCGCTCTCGACGAAGCTCAGATGCCGCTGCGAGATCTCGGCCTCCATGGCGAGGTCGAGCTGCGACATGCGCCGGCGCGTGCGCCACTCGCGGATGAGACTGCCAGCGGAGGTTTGGGCTGTTGTCATCAGCGATGACTAGGCCGGAGAGGGGCGCATTTCAATTACCTGCGAGGTTATCGCTGGGTGAGCGCCTGCAATTTCGCCTTCACCTCAAGAAAATCCCGCCACGCCAGTTTCTTGTGCGACGGGGTTCGCAGGAGATACGCGGGATGCAGCGTCGGCATGGCGGGTATGGCGATGCCTGACGCAGTCGTGTGGACGCGCCAGTTGCCGCGCAGCCGCAGGATGCCTTCTGAGGTGTTGAGCAAGGTCTTGGCTGACGGGCCGCCAAGGTTGATCAGCACCTTCGGATTGACCAGTTCGATCTGCCGCTCGATGAACGGCCGGCAGATCTCGGTTTCGTGCGGCGTCGGCGTGCGATTGCCCGGCGGCCGCCAGGGAATGACATTGGCGATATAGACCGAAGTGCGGTCGAGCCCGATCGCCGCCAGCATGCGGTCGAGCAGCCGGCCCGAGCGGCCGACGAAGGGCAAGCCCTCGATATCCTCGTCGCGGCCCGGCGCCTCGCCGACCAGCATCACGGAGGCTTGCGGGTTGCCGTCGGCGAACACCAGGTTCTTGGCGGTGGCCTTGAGATTGCAGCCGTCGAACGCCGCCATGTGCTGGCGGAGCTCGTCCAGGGTCGTTGCCGTCGTTGCCAGCTGGCGGGCACGTGCTGCTTGCGCTTCGTCGGGAACCGTGGCCGACGGTGCGCGCACAACCGGTGGCGCATTTGCTCTCTCTCCGGCTTCGGCGCGAGACATGTCCGTCGAACGCTGCGGAGCGGCGGTGTCGCCCGAAGGCGTCGCCGTCGGCGCTCGTTCCATCGGCTTTGGCGCAACCTCGGCGAACCGGTTCACCGGCTGGTCTTCAAGCGCCTCGTCGACCCCCACGCTGGCATAAAAAGCCAGCAGGTCGGCGATGTCAGGTCTGTTGTTTGGGGAAGCGGCAGTCATGCCAGCACATTCGTCCGCGTGGCGGCAATTTGCAAGACTGGCCGCTTCCTACCCCGTTGGTATGCGCGGATCCTGCACCAGATAGAAGGTCCACCGCGGCGTATAGTCGGTCATCAGGAATTCGAACCTGGCGGTTTTCAGCGGGTCGACCTTGCCATTCCTGAACAGCAGCCGGTCATAGGGTTCGAAATCGCGATCGAAATCGGCGAAATTGCTCGACCAGATGTTGTCGGGGGTCTTGTTGCGCTGGTCGAACGAAAGCCCGTCGCCGAACACGCTCGGGCGGTTCAGGATCTCCTGCAGCTCGAACTGGAATTCGATCCAGGCCTGGCCGCTATTGTTGAGGACCTCGATGCGCATATACATGATGCCATTGGCGAATTCGCCGGACGGGCCGAAAGCCTGGATCGGCTTTGTCGTGCGGATGGTCAGCGTCACCGGCGTTGAGGAATTCAGCTCTTCGGTGATGACCAGCGGATCATCCCTGGTTCCGACGCCCGAAGCGCCGGTGATGTGGAAGCCGCCAAGTTCGTCGGAGAAGGAGTAGGCGCCAGCCGCCCAGACTTTCACTTCGTCCGCGAAAGCGCGACCCGGTGCCAGCACCAGAAGGCTCAAAAGGAGCGCCCGGCGGACCCGGCCGGGCGTGAAAGGAAAGCGCGTCGATGAAAAGCCGGCGGGCCCAGGAATGCGCATGGCGTGAAGTATGGCCGATAAGCAAGCCGTCGAACAATTAAAAACGTCGGCGCCGAGGGCCATGCCGGGCGAAAACGACCGCCGAGCCCTCGCAATGCGCGACTTTTTGGCCAAAAAGGCATTGTCACATATGCGCCGGTTTCCTGTCGCCGATTGATGCGCTATGCAGCGAAGGAGCCAGCTAGATACCCGAATGGGATAAGCCAGTGCGGAGGGGTTGATGAGCGATATCGAACGCGAAAGCATGGAATTCGACGTGGTTATCGTCGGCGCCGGTCCGGCCGGCCTCGCCGCCGCCATCCGCCTCAAGCAGGTCAATCCCGAGCTCTCGGTCGTCGTCCTGGAAAAGGGCGGCGAGGTCGGTGCCCATATCCTCTCCGGCGCCGTCGTTGATCCGATCGGCATCGACCGGCTCCTGCCGGGCTGGCGCGACGAGGAAGGCCACCCCTTCAAGACGCCGGTCACGGCGGACCATTTCCTGGTGCTCGGCCCTGCCGGCTCGTTCCGTCTGCCTAACTTCCTGATGCCGCCGCTGATGAACAATCACGGCAATTACATCGTCTCGCTCGGCAATGTCTGCCGCTGGCTGGCTGGTAAGGCCGAGGCGCTTGGCGTCGAGATCTATCCAGGCTTTGCCGCCGCCGGCTTGCTGTACAATGAAGAAGGCGCCGTCACCGGCGTCGTCACCGGCGACATGGGCATCGAGAAGGACGGCACGCACGGCCCGGGCTTCGCACCTGGCATGGCGCTGATGGGCAAATATGTGCTGATCGGCGAGGGCGCGCGCGGGTCCCTCGCCAAGCAATTGATCGCCAAATACAAGCTTTCCGATGGCCGCGAGCCCGGCAAATATGGCATCGGCCTCAAGGAGCTCTGGCAGGTAAAGCCGGAGAACCACAAGCCGGGCCTGGTCCAGCATTCCTTCGGCTGGCCGCTCGACATGAAGACCGGCGGCGGCTCGTTCCTCTACCATCTCGAAGACAATCAGGTGGCGGTCGGTTTCGTCCTCCACCTCAATTATAAGAACCCCTGGCTGTCGCCGTTCGACGAATTCCAACGCTTCAAGACCCATCCGGCAATCAGGGGCACCTTCGAGGGCGCCAAGCGCCTGGGTTACGGCTCGCGCGCCATCACCGAGGGCGGCTGGCAGTCGGTGCCGAAACTGTCCTTCCCCGGTGGTGCGCTGATGGGATGTGCGGCCGGCTTCGTCAACGTGCCGCGCATCAAGGGCTCCCACAACGCGGTCTTTTCGGGAATGCTGGCGGCCGAGCATGTCGCCGAGGCGATCGGCGCCGGCCGTGCCAATGACGAGCTGTCCTCCTACGAGGCGGCATGGCGGGAGACCGACATCGGCAAGGACCTGAAGAGGGTGCGCAACGTCAAGCCGCTGTGGTCGCGCTTCGGCACCATCGTCGGTGTCGGCCTCGGCGGCCTCGACATGTGGCTGAATACGCTGTTCGGCTTCTCGCCCTTCGGCACGCTGAAGCATGGCAAAGCCGACTACGCAACACTTGAGCCTGCCGCCCAACACAAGAAGATCGCCTATCCGAAGCCCGATGGCGTTTTGACCTTCGACCGGCTGTCCTCGGTGTTCCTGTCCAACACCAACCACGAGGAAAACGAGCCGGTCCACCTGCTTGTCGGTGACATGGAACTGCAGAAACGGTCCGAACATGATGTCTTTGCGGGGCCCTCGACACGCTATTGTCCGGCCGGTGTCTACGAGTGGGTCGACAAGGACGGCAACGCCGCCGCCGATCCCGCGGCAAAGGACGTGCGCTTCGTCATCAACGCGCAGAACTGCGTCCACTGCAAGACATGCGACATCAAGGACCCGAACCAGAACATCAACTGGGTGCCGCCACAAGGCGGCGAAGGCCCGGTCTACCAAGGTATGTAAGCCACGCGGTGGCCGGACCATCTCGGCCGCCGCGAGCAAAATGTTGGCGAAGGCCCGGTCCACCGGGGCATGTGAAATATTAGAACTGTTGAAACTGTCACGCGCTTGTGGTTCCATTGCCTGACGATAGGGAGATGGCCAATGCGCGTGGCGGTTCTGGCATGCCTTGTGGCGATCGGCGCGGTGTGCGGTTCCGCTCCGGCGGCCTCGGCCGACACCAGGGTGCTGGTCAAGACGCGGACCTATGACATCACCGGGACCACGGGCCTGGCGCTGATGAAGGCGATGGACCGCAAGGGGCCGAAGCACGGCTTCATGACGCACGCTATCGCGCAGACCGGCTACACCGTGGATTGGGACCTTGACGCCGGCCAGGACAATGGCTCCTGCCGTCTGCGGCGCGCCAACGGCACGCTCAATCTCTTTTACACGTTTCCACGTGCCGCCTCGGCCACCACGCCGGCGCTCCAGAAGCGCTGGTCGCGGTTCTTCGCCGGCGTCCGCGCCCACGAAGAAACCCATGGCCGCCTAGCCAAGGAAATGATGCGGGCCTCTGAAAGATCGATCTCCGGCCTCAGGATTGCCGACGACCGGTCCTGCTACAAGACGCGCCGCGAGGCGCAGCGGCGTATCAGGGCCACCTATGCCGCATATGAGGCGAAGCAGATCGCTTTCGACGCCCGCGAGCATCGCGACGGTGGCCATGTCGAACATCTCATCACCGCTTTGATCAAGCCTTGATCTTTTAGCCTGGCGTCTTGCCGGTCTGGACTATCGCGGCGGTCGCGGTTTCATGCTCATCGACCGGCTTCTGTTGTGCCAGCCTGAGCGAGAATTCCACCATGACCGGCAGGTGGTCCGAGCCGGTGTCCTCCAGTCGTGTCGAGGAATGAATGGTCACGCCGCCCTTGCTGAAAACCTGGTCGATCGGCAGGCCGGCGAAGCGCCGCAGGACATCCGGCAGCTTGATGTGGATCCAGGTCGGCCCGGCGGACGGCATGACGGTCAGCCCGCCGAGCGAGGCGACGCGCCGTACGGCGGCACTCCACGACACGGCGTTGCAGTCGCCCGCCATGATGGCCGTCTCGCCGAGCGCGGACAGCGATTCCGCAAGTTCACCGATCTGCCAGTACTGCTCGCGTGGCCACGGCCAGCTGAGATGGATCGCGGCGACATCGACGTCGATGCCGCCGAAGTCGACAGTCGCTGTCGCCATGGCGCCGCGCCGTTCGCAACGCGCCTCGGTGCCGGCGGCAAAGGGCCGCCGCGAGAGCAGCGCGACACCGAATACGCCGTTGGGATAAGGGCAGAGGATCCGGTATGGATACGCGCTGCTGATATAGCCAAGCTCGGTCGCCCACATCGCCGATACTTCGTCAAGGGTGATCACGTCCGGATTGGTCCGGCCGATCAGCGACAGCACCTTCTTCGGCGTCGGATTGTCGTAGCGCAGGTTCATCTGCAGCAACTTGTAGATCGCACGATCTTCGATCTTGGCTTCATAGGCAGCCTGAACCGGCCATGGACTAGGTAATGTGTTGAAGGTCGTGGCAACGGCCGCCACGGCAAAAAGCAGTGCCACGGCCGCTTGCAGGCGAAATGTCGTGGCCAGAAGCGGCAGTGCGCAAAGCGCCATCAGCACGGCAAGGTGGACGCGGAAATGCGAGAAGGAATCGAAGGCCGGATGCAAGGTACCCAAGAACCCGGCGACCAGCGCAACCGAGAACATCATCATCGCGATAAATGCCAGTGAAGCCGCCATGTGTCGACTGCGTCTCATCGGGTCAGGTCCGCGCGGGTTGCCGGAGAATACCGGCCTGCTTATCGGCAGAAATGCGGCCCAATCAAGATGATGAGATGCTCCGGCAGCGCGCAGATCGTCCTACTGGAATGCCGTCTCCGAAAAACTTCTGAGTTTGCGCGAATGCAGCCGATCCATCGGCATTTCCGCAAGCTTCTCCATCGCCCTGATGCCGATGGTCAGATGCTGCGCCACCTGGCGCTTGTAGAATTCGGTCGCCATGCCGGGCAGCTTCAACTCGCCATGCAGTGGCTTGTCCGAAACGCACAGCAGCGTGCCGTAGGGAACGCGGAAGCGGAAGCCGTTGGCGGCGATGGTCGCCGATTCCATGTCGAGCGCGATGGCACGCGACTGCGACAGCCGCTGCACCGGGCCGCGTTGGTCGCGCAGCTCCCAGTTGCGGTTGTCGATGGTGGCAACGGTGCCCGTGCGCATGATGCGCTTCAAGTCGTAGCCGGACAGGCCGGTGACTTCGGCGACGGCTTCCTGCAACGCCACCTGGATCTCGGCCAGCGGCGGGATCGGCACCCAGACCGGAAGATCGTCGTCGAGGACGTGGTCCTCGCGCACATAGGCATGCGCCAGCACATAGTCGCCCAGCGCCTGGGTGTTGCGCAGACCGGCGCAGTGGCCAAGCATCACCCAGGCATGCGGCCTCAGCACGGCGATGTGGTCGGTGATCGTTTTGGCGTTGGAGGGACCGACGCCGATATTGACCATGGTGATGCCGCCATGGTTCGGCTTTTTCAGGTGATAGGCCGGCATCTGCGGCAGGCGCGGCGGCGCGATCCCGGCACCGGGCGCGCTTTGCCCAGCCAAGGAGATGACATTGCCCGGCTCGACGAATTCGGTATATCCGCCGCCGCCATTGGCCATCAGGTCGCGGGCACGGGCGACGAATTCGTCGATGTAGAACTGGTAGTTGGTGAACAGCACGAAGTTTTGGAAATGCTGCGGCGTGGTCGCCGTATAGTGCGACAGGCGGTGGAGCGAATAGTCGATGCGCTGCGCCGTGAAGGGCGCCAGTGGCCTCGGCTCGCCGAAGGCCACTTCGAAAGTGCCGTTGGCGATCTGGTCGTCCGTGCCGTCGAGATCCGGCACGTCGAACAGGTCTCGGATCGGCCGCTTGATGCGCTCGGCCGCCGCGCCGTCGACATGGGTGCCTTCGAGAAAGGCGAAATGCAGCGGGATCGGCGTGGTCGATTCCGACACGGTAACCGCAACCCCATGATTGCGCATAATCAGGCGCAGCTGTTCGACGAGGTACCTTTCGAACAGATCCGGCTGGGTGATGGTGGTGGCAAAATGCCCCGGCGTCGGCATATGGCCATAGGCCTGGCGGGAGTCGATCTGGGTGAACGAGTTGGTGGTGACGCCGATCTCCGGATAAAAGGCCCGGTAGCGCTTGCCATTATCGCCGCCCGCTGCCGCCAGTTCCGCAAAGGAGTCGCGCAGGAACTTGGTGTTGCGGTCGTAAAGCACCTGCAGTGCCGCGACGGCCTTTTCGGCGCTATCAAAGCTTTGCCGGCCAAAAGGCTCCGGCATGACGACAGATTCGATGGCTTGAGGGTAGATTCGCTTTTCCATGACTCAATATAGAGACTTGGACCGGCACTTGGGAGGGGTATCGCGACCGAAGGTGGCCAAAGCGTCGGGTTTCTTTCCGATGCATCTCGCGGGATATCGACATGCACAAGACATCTCTTATCCGCGCCGCAGGCTGACCAGGAGCACAAAGCCGACGCCGGACTTCTTCAAAGCTGGCGCTTCGATTGTCGAGCCGGCATCGGCGCGCATCATCGGCACGGCCAGAACCGGAGCGGCAAGAGCCGTCAGGATAAGCGCCGCCCGCGGCAGAAGCCGAAGGGTCTTGAGAGCGTTGGCGGCGAAGCGGTTCATGGGGTTTCAGCTTTTCTTTTCGAGGTCTTGGGTTCTTTGTTCAGTTGCGAAGATGGGTGGGGCAGGCGAGGCGGCAGGTTCTGGAACTGGCTTCGTCCCAGGTGCGGGCTGGACGGCCCGCTTCAGCGACGAGGATGGCGAAGAACATTCCAAACAGGCTCATCAGCAGGCAGACGATGGTGAAGCGGCGAGCAAGCATTGGGTCGGGTCTCCTTCAGCACGCCGGAGAATGCCCTGATGCAACTGAACCGGCTCTGATGACGGCGTTCATCTGCGGTTCAAAATGATTGACGGGATTTTTGGCGGCGCCGGCGTCGGTTTCGACAGGGTGCCGGCATTGCGCCGCGACAAAACGAAAACGGGGCCCGTCGGGCCCCGTCTTCATGTCACAAGGATATAGTCGATCAGAGCTTGTGCCAGGTCTGGCTCTTGCAGATCAGTCCGCCGAGCACGCAGCCGCTCATCTTGAGCGAGCTGCCCGAAAGGGTCGCCTTGCCCGAATAGGTCCTGTCGTTTGCCGGATCGGTGATGTTGCCGGCATATTTGTTATCGCCTGCCGCCTTGAGCGAGCCGATGGTCTTGCCGGCATATTTGCCGGACTTGAGCGTGATGGAAAACGAGCCGCCGCCAGCGATGGCCGCGGTGTCGCCGGCCTGCGTCTTCCAATTGCCTTCGATCGGGTCGGCCCACGCCGCGCCCGCCATGATCAAAGTGGCCGCAAGGGCCAGGCTCGCTTTTCGAAACATGTCTTCCTCCCTTTGGATGTACGGCCGGACGCTCCGCCTCGCCGGTCTGCCGCTTACGCAAACGTAAGCTAATCCAGCTCCCGACAAAACAAAAGCGGTGCCGCGACGGAAGACTTTGCGATTTTGAAGAGGCCTGAATGCGCCTCCTCGGCGAGGAAATGAAACGATCGGTGCAGTGCCTTTGGTTTCCGTGGTTAGCGGAGTCTTGATTTGTCAGTTTAAAATTTTCGTCAAATTTGACGCAAGCGGGCTGAATTGCTGGCTTTGTATCCTTAACGAATTTCCGCGTTTACCTCTTGTTTTAGCTTTGTTTTCCTCAAATTAAGCACGCCATTTAACGACGGATTCAAGACTGCACGGCATTCTCGAAAGCATCGGAAGAGCAGCCGGCAAGCACGAAAGAGGCAGCTCTCGGGAGCCTGACAGGGGCCGGAAACAGGGGATTTGAAATGGCACGTTTTGAAATGCTTGAAGCAGGTTTCGGCGCCATGGGGGCAACTGCCCAGGCCGACATTCTTTTCGAACTGGGCATGATGTATGCGACCGGCCGCGATTGCGAGACCGATGTCGTTGCCGCCCACAAATGGTTCAACATCGCCGCGATCAAGGGCTCGGCCCGCGCCGCGGAACTGCGCTCCGAACTGTCGGCGGCAATGTCGAAAGTCGAGATTGCCAAGGCGCTTCGCGAAGCCCGCGAATGGATGACCATCCACTGAGATCTGCCGATCGCAGATAGGCCTACTGAAGACAGGGAAGCTCCGGGATCAAGACCGCGCAGACGGCCAGACCCGGCACATTAGAAGGCCGCGCAAGACGGTCGATAACCCAGAGCATGTGGAGTTCGGTTTTCTCGGACTAACGGAAACCGTTTGTCCAGAGATCATGCTCTGAAGAAAGAGAACGCGGCAGGCCGCAAGGTTCAGTCGCGCACGACACGGGGAAGGCGAGCGGGATTATTAGGCGCGGGGGCGCCTGGAGATTGCTCGACGGGCAAAAAAAGCCACGACCAGCCGGAACAAGGCTGGCGTGGCTTTTTTGCATGGATGACGTCTTGCAGGCCCAATCGAGCGGCGCCAATGCGCCTAGACAGGCCCAAGGAAGGGTGAAATTGTCCCGCCTCTCTGGAAGAAGTGCGGCCGGGGCGGCCGCGCGTGAGTGGAGGAGTTCTACTACAATGAAAAAATTGAGTATTTTGAACGCGGCCATATTCGGCCTGATGATGAGCACGCCGGTCGCATTCGCCGACGACATCACCTTTGCGGTGGTCGGCCCGATGACGGGACAGCTCGCCACCATCGGCGATCAGTTCAAGCAGGGCGCACAGGCCGCTGCTGACGCGATCAACGCCGCGGGCGGTGTCAACGGGTCGATGATCAAGCTCGATATGGAAGACGACCAGTGCGATCCCAAGCAGGCTGTGTCGGTCGCCAACCGCATCGTCGCCGATGGCGTCAAGTTCATCGACGGCCATGCCTGCTCGGGCTCCAGCATTCCGGCCTCGGCCGTCTATGCCGAAGCCGGCGCTTTGATGATGAGCCCGGCTTCGTCAAACCCGGTGCTGACCGACGCGGCGGCCAAGGCCGGCTGGTCGACGATCATGCGCCTTTACACGCGTGACGATGCGCAGGGCGCCTTCATCGGCCCATGGATCGCCAAGAAGTTTGCCGGCAAGAACGTCGTCGTCCTGCACGACAAAAGCGCCTACGGACAGGGCGTGGCTGACGCCGTCAGGGCAACCATGAATGCCGGCGGCCTCAAGGAGGTCTATTATGACGGCATCAACGCCGGCGAGAAGGACTATTCGGCTCTCGTCACCAAGCTCAAGGACTTGAAAGCCGACGTCGTTTATTTCGGCGGTTATCATCCTGAAGCTGGACTGATCCTGCGTCAGTCGGCGGAACAGAGCGTCAAGTTCCAGCTGATCATGCCGGACTCCATTGCCTCGCCCGAATTCTGGCAGGTTGCCGGCCCGGCCGGCGAGGGCACCATGTTCGTGTTCCCGTCGGACCCCCAGGCAAAGCCGCAAGCCAAGGCAGCCGTCGAGAAGATCAAGGCCGGCGGCTTCGTGCCGGAAGGCTTCACACTGTTCTCCTATGCGGTGATCCAGGCTTTCGCTGAAGGCATCAAGCGCGCCGGCAGCGACGATCCGGCCAAGGTTGCCGAAGCGTTGAAGAACGGTACTCCGATCAGCACTGTTGTCGGCGATGTCACCTTCGACGAGAAGGGCGACCTCAAGAATGCCAGCTACGACATCAACCAGTGGCATGACGGCAAATACGCGCCGATCGCGCAGTAATCGCCGCCTTGGTGGCTGAATAGCATAGACAAATGGCCGGGCTCGTCCCGGCCATTTTCTTGTTTGCCCTGTCGTTTGTCTTCCGAGCCGTCATCTCGCCACCGCGGTCGAGGCGTCTTGGTCCTCGACGAACCGCACCAGCACCGTCCCGTCGGTGACCTGCGCGCCCTCCGTGGCGATCTCGGCGATCACGCCGTCATGCGGCGCGGCGATGGTGTGCTCCATCTTCATCGCCTCGAGGATCAGCAGCGGCTGGCCCCTGGTTACCGCGTCGCCTTTTGCCACACGCACCAGCTTGACCAATCCCGGCATCGGCGCACGCAGGCTGCCGGAGCCGGCCGCTACTTCGTCCGCCCGCGCCAGCGGGTCGGGCACAGCGAAGGTATAGCCGACGGCGTCTTCGAACACGGTGATGTGGCCTGGCCAGCGGGCGAGGCGTGGTGCAGCACGAAAATCATGCGAATTTGTGCTGTCATAGGGTGCATCCAGCGCCACCTGGAACCGTCCATCCGGCCGCACCGAAACCCTTGCCGCGATATCGTCTTCGCCGAACTTCAGCCGTGTGCGCCGCGCCACGCTGTGGAAATGCGCATAGCCGGGAAGGGATGACCAGGGATCGTCGGATGGCGGCGATGCTCCGGCAGCCGAGGCTGCGACAGCGGCGGCGGCAATGGTTTCGCCGGTCGGCGGCGGGATGATCGTCAATGTCTCCTGGTGCCGGCCGATCAGGCTGGTGTCGACGTCGCCTGCGGCAAAGTCCGGATCGGCGGCCAGAGCGGCAAGAAAGGCGGTGTTGACGGTGGAACCGGCGACCTCGGTTCGCGACAGCACCGCACCAAGCGCTTCGAGTGCCGCCTGCCTGTCCTTCGCATGGACGACCAGCTTGGCGATCATCGGGTCGTAATAGGGCGAGATGGCGTCACCCGCCCGCACGCCGGTCTCGACGCGCATCGTGGCGCCTTCGGGGGCTGCATCCGGAAATTTCAGATGATGCAAGGTGCCCGTTGCTGGCAGGAATCCCTTTGCCGCATCCTCGGCATAGATGCGCGCTTCGAAGGCATGACCGGCGAGCGCGATCTCGCTTTGCGTCTTCGGTAGCTCTTCGCCGCTGGCGACCCGCAACTGCCACTCGACCAGATCGATGCCGGTGACCATTTCGGTGACCGGGTGCTCGACCTGCAGGCGGGTGTTCATTTCCATGAACCAGAAGCGGTCGGCCTTCAGGCCCTGCGAGGCATCGACGATGAATTCGATGGTGCCGGCGCCGGAATAATTGATCGCCTTGGCGGCCTTTACCGCCGCGTCCGTCATTGCTTTGCGCAAAGCCGGTGTCATGTCGGGGGCGGGCGCCTCCTCGATCACCTTCTGGTGGCGGCGCTGCGCCGAGCAGTCGCGCTCGTAGAGATGCACGACATTGCCGAGGCTATCGCCGAACACCTGCACTTCGATGTGGCGCGGCTTGTCGACATATTTCTCGACCAGCACGCGGTCGTCGCCGAAGGCGGCTTTCGCCTCACGCCGCGCGCTGGACAGCGCTTCGGAAAACTCGTCGGGATGCTCGACGCGGCGCATGCCCTTGCCGCCGCCGCCGGCACGCGCCTTGATCAGTACGGGATAGCCGATCTCGCGTGCTTTGGACGCAAGCAGCACGATCTCCTGCGCCTCGCCATGGTAGCCCGGCACGACCGGCACGCCGGCCTTTTCCATGAGCCGCTTGGCGGCGTCCTTCAGCCCCATGGCACGGATCGAGCCCGCCGCCGGCCCGATGAAGATGAGCCCCGCCGCTACCACCTGGTCGACGAAATTGGGGTTTTCGGACAGGAAGCCATAGCCGGGATGAATGGCTTCAGCACCCGTCGCCAGGGCCGCGGCGATGATCTTGTCGCCACGCAGATAGCTTTCGCCGACGGGTGAGGGGCCGATATGCACGGCCTCGTCGGCCATCTCGACATGCAGGGCCCTGGCGTCGGCGTCCGAATAGACGGCGACGGTGTGCACGCCAAGCCTGCGGGCCGTACGGATGACACGGCAAGCGATCTCGCCCCGATTGGCGATCAGGATCTTGGCGAACATGGAGCCTCCACAACCGAGAATCTGGCGACGGCAGGACAGAGGGGAGCGCTGTCCCGCCAGCCTATCCGTGCTCGCGTTCGCCGATGGTCAGACAGGGTATCAGCAGCGACTCGGCGACCTTTCCCTGGCGCCGCCAGTTCCGTAACCGAAATTCGCACTTCGCCACGCAAATGGATCACCTTGCCCATGTAGTCTACCCTCCGCCGAGGGCAGCAACGACCTGCCGGTATAATTCCGCCGTCGGCTCATCGAAGCAGCAGAAGATGACGGTTCCCGGCACTATGTTTTGGTTCATGAAGTCAGCCACCGTGCTGACGGCGATACGGGTCGCCTCGTCTTTCGGGTAGCGGTAGACACCGGTCGAGATCGCCGGGAACGCCACTGTGCGGCAGTCATTGGCGGCGGCGAGTTCGAGCGACCTGATATAGCAGGAGGCCAGCAACTCGGCTTCGCCCTTGCCGCCGCCCTGCCAGACTGGGCCGACTGTGTGGATGATGTGTCGAGCCGGCAGTTTGTAACCCCTGGTGATCTTCGCGTCGCCGACCTTGCATCCGTTCAGCATCCGGCATTCGAACTCAAGCTCGCGGCCGGCCGCGCGGTGAATGGCGCCATCGACCCCGCCGCCGCCGAGCAATGAGGTATTGGCGGCATTGACGATGGCGTCGACCGCTAGCTTGGTGATGTCGCCGGTATGAACCTGAATTCGCGGGCGTTCGTTCATCTCACATCCTGAACACGCCGAAGCGCGTCTCCTCGATCTCGGCGTTGAGCGAGGCTGACAGGCTGAGTGCCAGCACGTCGCGCGTCTTCGCCGGGTCGATGATGCCGTCGTCCCAGAGGCGAGCGGACGAGTAGAGCGGATGGCCCTCATGCTCGTATTTCATCAGGATCGGCTTCTTGAATTTCGCCTCTTCCTCGGCGCTCCATTCTCCGCCCTTGCGCTCGATGCCCTCGCGCTTGACCATGGCCAGCACCGTCGCCGCCTGTTCACCGCCCATCACCGAGATGCGGGCGTTCGGCCACATCCACAGGAAGCGCGGTGAGTAGGCGCGGCCGCACATGCCATAATTGCCGGCGCCGAACGAGCCGCCGATGATCATGGTCACCTTCGGCACCCTGGCGGTGGCGACAGCCATCACCAGCTTGGCGCCATCCTTGGCGATGCCGCCGGCTTCGTATTTCCTGCCGACCATGAAGCCGGTGATGTTCTGCAGGAAGACCAGCGGGATCTTGCGCTGGCAGCACAGCTCGATGAAATGCGCGCCCTTCAGCGCGCTTTCGGAAAACAGCACGCCGTTGTTGGCGATGACGCCGACCGGCATGCCATGGAGGTGGGCAAAGCCGGTGATCAGCGTGATGCCGTAGTTCTGCTTGAACTCATCGAACTCGGAGCCGTCGACGATGCGTGCGATCACCTCGCGCACGTCATAGGGCTGGCGCAGGTCGGTCGGCACGATGCCGTAGAGTTCATCCGCCGGATGAAGCGGCGGAATCGACTTCTGTAAGTTCAGGCTTACAGTCTTGTTCCGATTCAGGTTTTTGACGATGCGCCGGCAGATGGCGAGCGCATGGTCGTCGTCCAGCGCGTAGTGATCGGCGACACCGGAAAGCCTGGTGTGCACATCGGCGCCGCCGAGATCCTCCGCACTGACGTCCTCGCCGGTGGCCGCCTTCACCAGCGGCGGGCCGCCGAGGAAGATGGTCGCCTGGTTGCGCACCATGATCGTTTCGTCCGACATCGCCGGCACATAGGCGCCGCCCGCCGTGCAGGAACCCATGACGCAGGCGATCTGCGGAATGCCGGCGGCCGACATGTTGGCCTGGTTGTAGAAGATGCGGCCGAAATGCTCGCGATCGGGAAACACCTCATCCTGGTTGGGCAGATTGGCGCCGCCGCTGTCGACCAGATAGATGCAAGGCAGATTGTTCTGCAGCGCGATCTCCTGCGCGCGCAGATGCTTCTTCACCGTCAGCGGATAATAGGTCCCGCCCTTCACCGTGGCGTCGTTGACGACGACCATCACCTCGGTGCCTTCGACGCGGCCGATGCCGGCGATCATGCCGGCCGACGAAATCTCCTCGCCATACATCGACCATGCCGCGAACTGACCGATCTCGAGGAAGGGCGAGCCGGTATCGAGCAGCTGGGCGAGGCGCTCGCGCGGCAACAGCTTGCCGCGCGAAACATGGCGCTCACGCGCTTCGTCCGAGCCACCGCGCTCCACGGTCGCGGCTTTTTCCGCGATGTCGGCGACCAAGGCTCGCATGCGCTCGGCATTGGCGCGGAAGGTCTCGGAGGAGGGGGAGATCTGGGTTTGGAGTACCGCCATACTATACTCCCTCCGCCATGATCTCGCGCCCGATCAGCCAGCGACGGATCTCGCTGGTGCCGGCGCCGATCTCGTAGAGCTTGGCGTCGCGCAACAGGCGGCCGGTAGGATAGTCGTTGATATAGCCATTGCCGCCGAGCAGCTGGATGGCGTCCAGCGCCATCAGCGTCGCCTTCTCGGCGGCAAACAGCACGCAGCCGGCGGCATCCTTGCGCGTCGTCTGACCGCGATCGCAAGCGGCGGCGACGGCATAGACATAGGCGCGCGCGGCATTCATCGTCGTGTACATGTCGGCCAGCTTGCCCTGCACCAGCTGGAACTCGCCGATCGCCTGGCCGAACTGCTTGCGCTCGTGCACATAGGGGATTACCACGTCGAGGCACGCCGCCATCAGGCCGATCGGGCCGCCGGCCAGCACGGCGCGCTCATAGTCGAGGCCCGACATCAGCACTTCAATGCCGCGCCCTTCCTCGTGCAGCACGTTTTCGAACGGCACTTCGACGTCCTCGAATACCAGTTCGCCAGTGTTGGAGCCTCGCATGCCGAGCTTGTCGAGCTTTTGCGCCACGGAAAACCCGGCCATCGCCTTCTCGACGATGAAAGCGGTGATGCCGCGCGAGTTTCGCTCCGGATCGGTCTTGGCATAGACGACCAGCGTCTCGGCGTCCGGCCCGTTGGTGATCCACATCTTGGTGCCGTTCAGCACGTAGCGGTCGTTACGCTTTTCAGCGCGCAGCTTGAGCGAGACGACATCCGAGCCGGCGCCGGATTCCGACATCGCCAGCGCGCCGACGCGTTCGCCCGAACACAGCGGCGGCAGGAATTTTTCCTTCTGCGCGGTCGTCGCCCAGCGATTGATCTGGTTGACGCAGAGATTGGAATGGGCGCCGTAGGAGAGGCCGACCGATGCCGAGGCGCGCGAGATCTCCTCGACGGCGATGACATGCGCGAGATAGCCCATGCCGCTGCCGCCGAAATCCGGATCGGCGGTGATGCCGAGCAGGCCAAGTGCGCCGAGTTCGCTCCACAGATGCGCCGGGAATTCGTTCGAGCGGTCTATATCGGCGGCGATCGGCGCGATCTTGTCCTGCGCGAAGCGTCGCACCAGATCGCGCAACGCCTCGATATCCTCGTCATGCCCGAAGCCGAGCGTGTTCGTGTACATGGTTCCTCCTGCCGCATGACCCCGAAAATCGACTTCGATTGTCGGGGTCATGCGCGAAATCAAAATGCTACAGCGTCCTTTGCGCGTCCGAAGGCACGCGCGGCGCTGTAGGCGTCGATCTTCGCGCCGACGAGCCGCATTGTCATCGAAAGATATGTCGCCGTCACTTCAGTGATCGACAGCCGCTCGCCCGGTCGAAACCAGACGATGACGCCGGTCATCATCTGGATCAGCGCCATCGCCGTCAGCCCGGTGTCGTCGATGCTGAAGGCGCCCGTCTCGGCGCCGTCGCGCAGGATGGCTCGCAGTTCCTTTTCGTAGGCCGTACGCATCCGCAGGATCTGCGTCAGCCTTTCTGGCGACAGGCTGCGCAATTCCATGTTCGACACATGCGTGGCGTGCCGGCGCTCGATATGAAAGGCGATGTGATTCTCGACATAGGCTGACAGCCGTTGCACGGGATCCCCACTGATAGGGCGGGCTGCTTCCCACGTATCGGTCAAACCTTCCATGTGCTCGCGCATCAGGGTGAACAGAAGCTCTTCCTTGGTCGGGAAATAGCGGTAGAGCGCGGCCGCCTGGACGCCGACTTCGGCGGCGAGCTGGCGCATCGACATCGCCTCGTAGCCAAAACGGGCGATCAGGTTGACCGCCGCCTCGCGGATGGCTGCCTCGGTCTTTTCACCATCTGATCCGGTCGTACGCGCCATGTCTGCCCCTTCGCGGGACAATAATAAAACGAACGTTCAATTAATTCAAGAGCGCTAAACCAAATCCACCATCATGTAACAATCCTGAACTCGACAGATGTGTTTCCGGGTGCCAACTCCTCGACGTCGACCCTGGAGACGGAAGCCCCGGACGGCCCTTTCCACAGTCGTTCGATCATTGTCGAAACCGCCTCATCGAGGCCTGACATCTGGGTCGTTACAGACCCGTCCGCTTCATTGCGAACCCAACCCGCAAGACCGAGGCTTGTGGCCTCGTCCCGGGCCCAGATTCTGAATCCGACGCCTTGCACATTGCCGTAGACGCGCGCCCGCACTTCCCGAGGATCAGTCATGACTGTCTCCAAGCCTGTCTCCTTGGAATCTGGCGCATGGCCCGGGGAAAGCAACCTGGGAATTATGCGCACAAAGCAATAACTGGGCTCTCTGGCTTTCGAAATTTAATTGACTCAGTCCATTAATTTTGGAAAATGGGGCTGGCTATTGGGAGTTGGACGCAAATGTTGGACGAACGAAAAGCACTGGTGGCCGATATCAGGCACTTCAATCGCTTCTATACGCGCACCGTTGGTCTTCTCGACGAGACGCTGACACAAAGCGCATTCACCTTGACCGAGGCGCGCGTGCTTTTCGAACTTGGCCACCTTAATCGTCCGGCGGCTTCTGAAGCCGTTGGGGAGCGGGGTTTTCTTGCCAAGGTTTTTCATCTGGAGATAGGCCCCACTGCTTCCGATATCGCCAGGCAACTGCGTGTCGATGCCGCCTATCTGACGCGAATTCTGCGCAAGTTCGCCGGCGAAGGGCTGACCGAGACCCGGACCGATCCGGCCGACAAGCGCCGGCGGATTCTGTCGCTCACGGCAAGAGGCGAGGCAGCCCTTTCAGGGCTCCAGGCCGCGGCGGATCGCGATACGGCGCGGCTTATCGAGAATTTGCCTGACCACAGATTGCAGGAACTGGGCAGCGCCTTGCGCAAGGTGGGGGAATTGCTGGGTGATCCCGCCTGTGAGAACGGCGAGGTGACGCTGCGGCCGCACCGCGTCGGCGACGTCGGCTGGGTCGTGCAGCGGCAGGCCCAGCTCTATGCCGAGGAATATGGCTGGACCATCGAGTTCGAGGCCATGCTCGCCGAGATCGGCGCCGATTTCATCCGCAATTTCGAGCCCGGCCGCGATTTCTGCTGGATCGCCGAACGTGGTGGACAGCCGGTCGGCGCGGTGTTCCTTGTTCATCAGGATGACGAGGTGGCCAAGCTGAGGCTGCTGCATGTCGAGGCGACGGCGCGCGGCCTTGGCATAGGCAAACGCCTGGTCGCGGAATGCGTCAACCAGGCTCGGGCTTGTGGCTATAGCAGGCTGGTGCTGTGGACCAACGACGTTCTCGTCGCGGCGCGCGCGATCTACGAGCGCGCCGGCTTCAGGCTGGTTTCCGAGCAGCATCACCACAGTTTCGGCAAGGAATTGACCGGCCAGACCTGGGAACTGGATTTGTAAGCGCGCGCCTTGTGATCTGGTTTGCCTGCTGGCGGATCCTAGTTTCCGCGCGCTGCCGCCAAAGCACCGGGAAGTTCCTCGGCAAAAATATCGAGCTCGTGATCGAGGCCGACGCTGACGCGGATGCAGCGGTCGAGCACCGGCACCATCGGCTTGCGGATGAAGACGTCGCGCGACAGCAGGCCCTGCAGCACTTTCAGCGCGAAGGCGCCGTCGCCACCACAATCGATGGTGACGAAGTTGGTCGCCGACGCCAGCGGCATCAGCCCGTTCTGCTCGGCAATGCCGGCGATGCGCCGGCGGCCGGCAGCCACCCGCGCCACCACGCTCCTGAGATAGTCCTGATCGGCAAGCGCCTCGACGCCGGCGATCTGCGCCATGCGGCTGACGCCATAATGATTGCGGATCTTCTCGAAGTCGCGAATCACCTGGGCCTCGGCGATCGCATAGCCGCAGCGTATGCCGGCGAGCCCATAAGCCTTCGAAAAGGTGCGCATGCGGATGACGTTTGGCCTGGAGATATCGATCGGCGGCAGCGCCGAGGCCGGGCCCAGTTCGCCATAGGCCTCGTCGAGCACCAGCATGGTGGTTTCCGGCAATGCCTCGATGAAGCGGACGAGTTCGTTCTCCTCCCACCAGCTGCCCATCGGATTGTCCGGGTTGGACAGATAGACCAGCGGCGCCTTATCCTTGCGCACCGCCGCCAGCAGGCCGTCCAGGCTTTCCCTGTCGTTCTCATAGGGGACCGTAACCAGCCGCCCGCCAACACCGGCAATGTGGAAGTTGAAGGTCGGATAGGCGCCGAGCGACGTGACCACGGCATCGCCTGGCGCCACATACATGCGGGCCACCAGGCTGAGCAGGCCGTCTATGCCTTCGCCGACCACAACGTTCTCGGCCTTCACGCGGTGATGCGCGGCGACCGCCACCTTCAAATCATGATTGTCGGGATCGCAATACATCCACATGTCGCCGGCGATCTCGGCCATGCGGGCGATGACTCGCGGCGAAGGCCCAAAGCTGCTCTCATTGGCGCCGATGCGGGCGCGAAAAGCGCGGCCGCGCTCGCGCTCCTGCGCTTCGGGTCCGACAAAGGGCACCGTCGACGGAAGCGCGTCGACAAGCGGCGTTAGGGGAGGGCGTTGGCGCATGGCGGAAGCTCGCTTGAAAAGGGGGCTTCTTGCTAGCGCGCCGGGTGGGTGGGCGCAAGTTGCCGCGAGGCCTGTCTTCGATGCAAAAAACCCGGCGGTTGCCCGCCGGGTTTTCAATTTCGCCGAAGCGAAATTTATTAGAACGAGCGCTGGAAGCGGAGGAGGCCGCCGACACTGCTCTTCTTGTCAGCATTAGTCCAGTTGGAGAAGTCGGCGTCGTCGAACTTGCCTGCATTGAGGTAGTCGACTTCGGCCGTGATCGTCATGCCGGGAACGATGTCGTAGGCGATGTTCGCCGCGACGCCGAGGTTCTTCCAGTCGTCATACGAAATCTGGGCGTTGAACGAGGTCTTCTCGTTGAACTTGTAGGTGCCACCGCCCCACACTGCCCAGTTGCCGCCCCACTGCTTGTAGAAGCCGCGACCGCCAGCCGGAATGGCATAGGTGCCGTCGTCAAGGTTGTCGTCGGTGCCGTAACCGCCCATGACCCACAGCTGTATGGCGTCATTGACGTTCACGTCCAAGCGGACCTTGCCGGCGACTTCTTCGTAGTTGCTGTCATAGGCAATGACGCCGGTGATGGCGCCCCAGCCCTGCGTGTACTTCACGCCGCCGACGACATGCGGAACGTAGCTGTCGATGGTGCCAACGACACCCGAGCCTTCTTCGAGAGAGAGAACGGCCGAGAAGCCGTTGCCAGCGTCGAAATAGTACTGGATGACGTTGGTGTCGAAATCGCCGTAGGGAACCAGCGTATCCTGGATGACGTTGCCGGCGTAGCCGATGAACGTATCGAAGGCCGATTCGTCCTTACCGACGCGCAGGCCACCGAGCTGGATCCAGGCGAAGTTCAGCGAGGTGCCCTTGTTGCCGGCAGTATTGCCAATGGGAAAGCCGTCGGCGTCGAAGGCGCCGTAGCCGTTGCGGTTGCCGAAGTTCCAGCGGGTCTCGGTGTAGGTCTTCAAGGTGCCGAGCTCGGTTTCCTGGCCGGTCCAGGTCTTCAGCGTGAAGCGGGCATTCTTGTACCAGGTGTCGTTTTCGGAACCGTCTTCGTGATCGAAGCTGCGAGCGCCGTCGAACGAGCCGACGTCGCCGCCGCCAATGTCGTAGCGGACATAGCCGCCGATGCGCAGGCAGGTCTCGGTGCCGGGGATGTAGAAGTAGCCAGCGCCGTAGACGTCGCAGATCTTGACGTATTCAGCGGGTTCCGGCTCGGCGACGACGACGGCGTCGGCGGCGCGCGCACCGGAAACTGCGATCAGGGCCGCAGCGGAGCCGAGGAGAAGGCTCTTAATGTTCATTTTCTGACCTCCAGTCAAAAGTTAAAAAACGGGTCTGGGTATTCTTTGCTGAAGGACAGCGTTCCCTGCCCCATCCCCACTACCGAAAAAGATGCGCACCGCGCCGCTTCCTCGAAACCGACATTACCCATGAGGCGGCGGCGTTCAACCACGATCGTACCGGCGAAAGGGCTATTCGGCTGCTATGCCCGGCCTGTGTTGCAGAAACGTCACGATTTGGCCTCACTTAGAAAGCTCTCGTTAACTATCCGGACCGCCGCAACCCCTTGTTTACCGCCGAATCCGGCGATCGGCCGACGGAATCGTGACAAGACCACGAGTCATCCGCCAGGGAATCGCCACGGATCCGCCGCATCCGAGGAAAAGCCGATGTTCGGCGCGCTCGGACTTTTCCATATAGTGACGCGGGTTTGTTGATTGTGCCGATGCTTTTCTCTATCCAGCGGCGCAACGGAGAGGTGGCCGAGTGGTCGAAGGCGCTCCCCTGCTAAGGGAGTAGAGGTCAAAAGCTTCTCGTGGGTTCGAATCCCATCCTCTCCGCCACTTCTGCCTGCTTGAAGAAGGGCTTCCGAAAATTACTTCATTAAAACAGGCTGATAGCTGGATATCCCACTGTCATCGCCGCGCGATTCGGCGCCAAAATGCTCCCGAAACACCGCTGTTTTGTTCGATTCTGACTGGAGGTCAGAAAATGAACATTAAGAGCCTTCTCCTCGGCTCCGCTGCGGCCCTGATCGCAGTTTCCGGTGCGCGCGCCGCCGACGCCGTCGTCGTCGCCGAGCCGGAACCCGCTGAATACGTCAAGATCTGCGACGTCTACGGCGCTGGCTACTTCTACATCCCCGGCACCGAGACCTGCCTGCGCATCGGCGGCTATATCCGCTACACCATCGGCGTGGGTGATCGCGAAGGCGTGCAGAACGTTCCGGACCACATGGGTGATGGCGACAACGACACCTACTACAAGCAGGCCCGCTTCAACCTGAGGACCTGGACCGGCCAGGAAACCGAACTCGGCA
This sequence comes from Mesorhizobium sp. M1396, assembly GCF_040317725.1. Taxonomy (NCBI): domain Bacteria; kingdom Pseudomonadati; phylum Pseudomonadota; class Alphaproteobacteria; order Hyphomicrobiales; family Phyllobacteriaceae; genus Mesorhizobium; species Mesorhizobium sp. M1396. The sequence continues at coordinate 137,412 of NZ_JAMYLA010000005.1, forward strand.
CCTTGAAGACCTACTCCGAGACCCGCTTCAATTTCGCCAACAGCAGCGGCGACTACGCTGATCAGGATGGCGTCTACCCGGTCGGCTACAACCCGGATGGCTGGCAGGCTGGCAACAAAGGCGTCTCGCTGAACTTCGCCTGGATCCAGCTTGGTGGCCTGCGCGTCGGTAAGGACGAATCGGCCTTCGACACGTTCATCGGCTATGCCGGCAACGTCATCGACGATACGCTGGTTCCTTACGGCTCGTTCGACACCAACGTCATCCAGTACTATTTCGACGCTGGCAACGGCTTCTCGGCCGTGGTCTCGCTCGAAGAGGGCGCTGGCGCCGACACGATCGACAGCTACGTTCCGCATGTCGTCGGCGGCGTGAAGTACACGCAGGGCTGGGGTGCGATCACGGGCGTTATCGCCTATGACAGCAACTACGAAGAAGTCGCGGGCAAGGTCCGCTTGGACGTCAATGCCTCCGACGCCCTGTCGCTGTTCATCATCGGCGGCTACGGCTCGGACAGCAATGCCGACTACAACTTCTTCAAGCTGTGGGATGGCAACTGGGCGATCTGGGGTGGCGGCACCTACAAGATCAACGAGAAGACCTCGTTCAACGTCCAGGCGCAGTATGACGAAGGCAAGACCTTTGGTCTGGCTGCCAACGTTGCCTACGACATCGTCCCCGGCCTCACGGTCACGGCCGAAGTTGACTACTTCAACAAGGCTGACAGCGACTGGCACGACAGCAGCGACGGCGTCGGCGGCATCCTCCGCTTCCAGCGCTCGTTCTAAGGGCTGGTTCCTTACAAGTGAAATCCAGCCCGGGCGCTTCTACGCCCGGGCTGTTTTTGTTTCGTGACTGGGCTTGGTCAGACAGAAGGAAAAGGGGGATTCGGTAGCTGAATAAAATCCGAGGAATGATTTCGTGGGATCCGCCGCCCGGCGGATGAAATCAGCCGCACGATTTTAAACTCTTGAAAGGACGCCTCCAAACGGATAGGGCTGAATCTATCCACTCGGGGGTGTGGCAAATAATGACAAACGAAGCGATTCAAGAGGGTGGGCCCTCTGATCATTTTACGATGTTTTCTTCTCAAAATTCGACGATACGATACAGTTACAATAAGATCAGAGAAGTAAAATCGTATAGGGTCGGAGAGCTGTTTTCAGCATATCGGGATATACTTTGGGATGATGGGCGGCATAAATATAATGTCAGCTCATTCATCGGCGAGATAGATGAGCTTCTCCTTGGGGAGCGGTTCAGCGCCTTTGACCAGAGTACCCTGGACAATCTCATCGGCACCTTGCGCCAGCGCGGCAACAGCAACGCAACCATCAATCGAAAGATGGCTGCTCTCAGCAAACTGCTGCGCAAGGCTCACAAGATGGGGGATATCCACAGCCTGCCCGAGTTCCGCCGCCAGAAAGAGCGGGCGGGACGGATTCGCTTCCTCGAGAGGGACGAAGAGGCCAGGCTGTTCGCCGCCATCAAGAGCCGCAGCGAGGACGCCTACAGGCTTTCGGTCTTCCTGGTCGATAGCGGATGCCGTCTCGGTGAGGCGCTCGGGCTGATCTGGAATGACATCCAGGAGCATCGCGTCAGTTTCTGGATCACCAAATCCGGCCGCAGCCGCACCATTCCGATGACCGAGCGGGTCAAGGAGGTCATCAAGCTGCCGCCCGCCGAAGGCCGCCGGCCCAAGGGACCGTTCACCAAGCTCAGCCAGGCACAGTTCCGTGCCATCTGGAACGACGCGAAGGCCGAAGTCGGCCTCGGCGCCGACGACCAGGTGGTGCCGCACATCCTGCGCCACACCTGCGCCTCGCGTCTTGTCCAAGGCGGCATCGATATCAGACGCGTGCAGATGTGGCTCGGCCACCAGACACTGTCGATGACCATGCGCTACGCGCATCTGGCCACCAACGATCTCGATGGCTGCGTCATCGTGCTGGAAACGCCTCGATCGTGCCAGCCGGCTGGCAACTGCGCGCAAGGCTCCATGTTTTCATCGCCCGTGACGACGCCTTCGTCGCCGAAGGCAGAGCGGAAACAAGTGAACGAGGCCACCGCGGCAAAGGAATCGCAGAAAGCGCCCAGGAAAAGTTCAAAAGCCAAGTAGGCTGGCGAGCCCGACCTATACTATGTGGCAATCCCAGGACCTCGTTTGGTCTTGGGATCTACTTCAGGCTGTTCCGCCGCTCGGCGCGTTCAAGAAAACCTGCGATGTCGTTGGGCAGGCTACCAGTCTCAAGGAATGGCGCGTGGCCCTGGCCCACGACCGTGAACGCTTCCATCATGGAATGGCGCTCTCTCATCTGTTGCAGGGTGTCTATGGACAGCAGTCTCGAATTGGCGCCGCGAATGGCGAGCAAGGGAATGGCTGCCAACGCCTCGAATTGCGGCCATAGAACAGGCGGCGGCTGCGCCAGGTCGAGACTGGCAACGGTGTCGACCAGCTTCGGGTCGAAATCCGGCACCAGGCCACCGTCCGTTTCACGGTAGAGAGCCCAGACCATCCGATCCCAATCCGGCCCCGCAAGGGCGGAGAAGTCCTTGCCGTGCACGCCGCGCTGGGCGGCAGCCGCCTGTGCGCGGGTTTTCGGTATCGGGTCGCGCTCGAGATAAGACTGGATATGGGCAAGCCCAGCCACCTCGATCACCGGTCCGATGTCGTTGAAAATAATGGCTTTCAGGACAGCCGGCCGCATCATCCCGAGCACATGGATGATCAGCCCGCCGCGCGACGTCCCGATGAAGGCTGCGTCTTCGATGTTCAGCGCCGCCAGCCCGGCAAGGACGTCGCCGGCCTCGACACCGACATTATAGTGGCTGATATCGGGGTCGTAGGCGGATTGCCCGCGCCCGCGATAGTCGAAGGCAATGACCTTTCGCGGATTTGCCGCATGCGTCGACAGATAGAGCGCCAGCTCATGAAAATCCCGGGCATTGCGGGTCAGGCCCGGCAGGCAGACGACCGGCCAGTGGCCGGGACTTGCTTCGCCGTAGACACGTGCGTGGAGCTGGAGCCCGTCCGTCGAGGTATAGAAAAAGTCGGAAAGGCCTTCCTTGCTCGACATCTGGATGTCTCTCCCGCTGGTGCGTCAGCGACTGCTACAGCCGAGTGCGGGAGTGGTCAAATCGGAAGGCTCGACGCTGAAGTTGCCGATCTCTCCCTTGCGGGGAGATGCCTGGCAAGGCAGAGGGGGTGCTGCCCCTCGGCCTGTCAAACCAATTCACTGGCGCCCATTGCCAGTAGAGGTGAGCCACTCGAAAGCCGGCGATCCTTCACACCCCCCTCTGTCCTGCCGGACATCTCCCCCGCAAGGAGGGAGATCGCCAGCTTTGGCGAAGCGCTTTATCGGGTCTTCAGCTCCGCCCGTTCACCAGATCGCCCACGATGTCGTATTTGCCCGAAATACGCATCTTGTAGACCTCGTAATTCTCCATCACGCGCTGGACGTAACTTCTTGTTTCCGTGTAGGGAATCCGCTCGATCCAGTCGACGACCGCATCGATGTCCTTGCCGCGTGGGTCACCGTATCTGGCCACCCACTGGCTGGCCCGGTTGGGGCCGGCATTGTAGCCGGCGAAGGTCAGTACGTAGGAGCCGTTGAAGCGATCGAGCTGCTCGCCGAGGAAGGCGGAACCGAGCGTCGCGTTATAGCCGGCGTCGGTGGTTAGTCGTGTCTGCGAAAACTGCAATCCGGCCTTCTTCGCCAATTGCTTCGCGGTGCCCGGCATCAGCTGCAGCAGCCCGCGCGCGCCTGCGCTGGACACGGCGCCGATGTTGAACTCGCTTTCCTGGCGGGCGATCGCATAGGCCAGCGCCTTGCCCGAGCCCGAAATGTCGGCCGAATCAGGAATGACGCCGAGCGGATGCGACAGCGCGCCGACATCGATGCCACGCGCGCCGGCGATCTTGCCGATTTTCAGCGCCATGAAGTGGTTGCCCTGCTTTTCCGCCAGGACAGCCAGCAGCGCCAGCTCGCCCGGACTGGTCAACTGTCCGGCAAGATCGCGATAAAGCGTCTCGGCATAGCGGTCGTAGCCCGCTTCTTGCAGCCGCTTGATGGCGCTGACGGCCTCACGGCCGGCAAAATTCTGCCGGTCGGCGGCACTTGGCGAGGGATAGACGATGTTCAGCGCCTGCCGGCCGACCCGCTCGGCGGCTAGCTGGCCGTAAAATGTCGTGCCGTAGGCAGCGGCGCGTCCAAAATAGTCCTTCGCGTTGCCCGGGCCGCCGACTTCCGCCGCGCGGCCGAGCCAGTAATAGGCACGCGACAGCGTCATCGGCCCTTGGGCAAGGTCGGCGATGCGCGCGAAATGCGTTGCCGCGGTTTTTGGGTCGTTCAGGCCGCGCAGCGCGTACCAGCCGGCATGGAATTCAGCATCCGCGGCATTGGTGGCACTTTCGGCGGCGTGTGTGGCGACGATCCGGTAGGCCGTCTTCATGTCGCCCTGGTCGACCAGTTCGCGCGACAGCACTCGGCGCTCGACCCACCAGGCATCCGGATCGACCAGAGCTTCGCGGTCGGTCGGTGCCTGCATCACAATGGCCGCGGCGCCGGTAAAATCCTCTTGCCTGCGCAGATATTCGGCTTGCGCGAAGAAATATCCAGCCGAACGTTGTGCCGCCGGCACCGCTTTCAGCAGTTTGGCGGTGTTCTTGTCGCCTTTGTCGGCCGCTGCCCAGGCGTCCGCAAGCTGCTGGGCACCGGCGAGGCCGGCAACACGCAGCGCGGAATTCGCGCGGTCGGCATAGAACATGCGCTCCATGCGAAAACGGTGGTCGGCGGTGGGGATCAGGCCGCCGAACTCCTTGATCAGCGCCGTCTCGTCCTTGGCCTCCAGGATCGCGGTGCGCCAGAATGGCGACAGCACCGAACGCGCAGCCTTGACGTTGCCCGACGCCACATAGGCGCGGGCAAGCACCGTCACGCCTTCGAATGTCTGCGGCTGGCTGCCGTCGAATGCCGCAACGACGATGTCGGGGGCGGGGTTCTCGCGATAGAGCGCGCGCTCGCTGTTCTTGCGCAGGGCGACGGTGCCCGGCCAATTCGGCAGCATCTTCGCAGCGGCGGCAATGTCGCCGCTCGGAACCTTGTCACCGCCATAAAGCGCGATCGCCCAGGCGAGGATGTGCTGGTCGAGCGAATGAGCGGGAAGCGCATCGCGCACCGCACGGGCGCGGGGACTATCGCCAGCCGCCAGCGCGTCCAGCCCGCTCTTCAACAGGGCGACGCCGGGTGAGGCATCTTCTTGCGCTTTGTCCCGTAGGCCCCGCATCGGAATGGCCGAGCCCGGCAACGGAATGGCCGAAGTGACCCGCACATCGACGCTGCCGCCGATTGCCATGCCCGGCATCAGCGCGAGCGTGGCGCCAAGCAGCGCGAAGAGGTGAGGCCGACTGCCCGGCATGATCTCTATGTCTTTCCTTGTCCTGGCATATTACCGTACGCCGAGAAGCTCGAAGCCTAAACTTAGGTCGTGAAGAGCCCGTAAACAAAGAGTTAGCGAGGCCGTTCGAATTGCGCTTGCTGGCACCATGGCAATGCTTGCCGCGCAACAATGTCGAGACTATGGTGCGCCGCTTCGCTTTCGGCTAGAAGGCGCGCACGACAAAACACCGATGCATGTCGCCCAAAAACTGGATACCGGTTTTGGGACGGTGGCCTGCATAAACAAAGAAGTCCCAAGGAGTTGGACGACATGCTGAGAGGCTCGCTTACCGCGCTCGTGACACCGTTCGAAAAGAGCGGGCGTTTCGACGAGAAAGCCTTTCGCGCGTTCGTCGAATGGCAACTCGCGGAGGGCACGACAGGACTGGTTCCCGTGGGCACGACCGGCGAGTCGCCGACGCTGTCGCATGACGAGCATCGCCAAGTGGTCAAGGTGTGCATCGAGGTTGCCAAGGGACGCGTTCCGGTCGTTGCCGGCGCCGGTTCCAACAACACCGAGGAAGCCGTTGGCCTGGTGCAATATGCCGAGAAGGCCGGCGCCGATGCCGCCCTGGTCGTCACGCCCTATTACAACAAGCCGACACAACGCGGCTTGTACGAGCACTTCGCGGCTGTCGCCAGGGCGACCAAGCTGCCGATCATCATCTACAACATCCCGCCGCGCTCGGTGATCGACATGATGCCCGAGACGATGGGCCGGCTCGCGCACGACTTCAAGAACATTGTCGGCGTCAAGGATGCGACCGGCAAGGTCGAACGGGTCTCCGAGCAGCGCGCGACATGTGGCAAGGATTTCATCCAGCTTTCGGGCGAGGATGCTTCGGCGCTTGGTTTCAATGCACATGGCGGCGTCGGCTGCATCTCGGTGACCTCGAATGTCGCGCCACGGCTGTGTGCAGAATTCCAGGAGGCGACCCTGTCCGGCGACAGCACCAAGGCGCTGGACTTGCAGGATCGTCTGCTGCCGCTGCACAAGGCGATCTTCATCGAGCCCGGCGTTTCCGGCGCCAAATATGCGCTGTCGCAGCTGGGCAAGGTCGAGAATGTGCTGCGCTCGCCGCTGGTCACGGTCGAACAGTCGACCGCCGAGAAGATCGACGCGGCCATGAAGCACGCCGGCTTGATTAATTAGCGATGAGGCGCCACCTCTCCACATCATGAATCAAGTCAGAAAAGCCGATCCCAACAACAAGACCGTTTCGGAAAACCGCAAGGCGCGGTTTTCCTACGAGGTGCTCGACACGGTCGAGGCCGGCTTGGTGCTGACCGGCACCGAGGTCAAGTCGCTGCGCCAGGGCCAGGCCAACATCCAGGACAGCTATGCCTCGGTCGAGGGCGGCGAGATCTGGCTGATCAATTCCTATCTGCCGGAATATCTGCAGGCCAACCGGTTCAACCACGAGCCGCGCCGGCGCCGCAAGCTGCTGCTCAACAAGCGCGAAATGGCGAAACTGTCGCAAAGCGTCGACCGCGAAGGCATGACGCTGGTGCCGCTAAAAATCTATTTCAACGATCAGGGCCGCGCCAAGCTGCTGCTCGCCGTCGGTCGCGGCAAGAAGCTGCACGATAAGCGCGAATCCGAGAAGCAGCGCGACTGGTCGCGTGAGAAGGGTCGGCTCTTAAAAGAGCGTGGATAGGTAAAACAGCGTAGGTAGGCTGGGGCCATTCGTTTGAAGAACCGAATTGTCCTCTTTGGTTTGGCCAGCCTGGTCTTGGTGTGTTTCGTCGCGGCAGGCGGCTATCTCTATTTCAGCACATTCTCGCCGGACCGCGATAAATATCCGGTCAGGGGCATCGACGTCTCCCATCATCAGGGCTGGATCGATTGGCGGCGTGTTGCCGCCGACGATGTCGCTTTCGCTGTCATCAAGGCAACCGAAGGCGGCGATCATGTCGACGATGCCTTCGCGAGGAATCTGGAAGAGGCCCGCGCGGCCGGTCTCGCCGTCGGCGCCTATCATTTCTTCACCTTCTGCCGGCCAGGTGCCGACCAGGCGAAGAATTTCATCTCGGTGGTGCCGCACGATCAGCCGCTGCTGCCGCCGGTTGTCGACATCGAGTTCGGCGGCAATTGTCCGCAGCGGCCAACGCCCGAGCAACTGAGCGCCGAACTGGCCGCGTTCCTCGCTCCAGTCGAGGCGGCGTTCGGCAAGCCCGCGATTGTCTATCTGACCGATGAGGCAGCGGAGGCCTATGCCGGGCGCATCGCTGCCCGTCCGCTCTGGCTTCGCTCATTGCTCCTGGAGCCGGACCGTGGCGACTGGGTCTACTGGCAGTACCACAACAGGGGCCGCGTCGACGGCATCAACGGCGATGTCGACCTGAATGTGCTGCAGGGCGGGCCGGCGGTGTTGAATGCGCTGTCTGCGCCGCCACGCTGACAGTCTGCCGGCACCCAACTCTGTTCCCGCAGAAACATCCTCTATTTCTGCAAAAACATCGCTATCTCGCTGAACACCCTGACGAACATCGCTTCGGTCAGCACCCCGGTATTGGTGTTGTAGCGTGAGCAGTGATAGCTCGAAAACAGCGTGATGTCCCCGGCCGGTAGCTGTCCGCCATGCTTGAACGGATAGGCGGCGACGCGCCCGCCGAGCGCCCGTACGGTCGACTGGTGCGCGATCGATCCCAGTGCCAGCACGGCGCGCAGGTTATGAAACCGGGCGATCGTCGGCACCAGGAACGTCCGGCACGTGGCGATCTCGGCGCCTACAGGTTTGTTTTCCGGCGGCACGCAGCGCACCGCGTTGGTGATCGCCGTGCCGACCAGCTCCAGCCCGTCATCTGGCCGCGCCTTGAACTCACCGCGCGCAAAACCGTGCGAAATCAACGTCGAGTAGAGCAGGTCGCCGGCAAAGTCGCCGGTGAAGGGACGCCCTGTGCGGTTGGCGCCGCGCAGGCCGGGCGCCAACCCGACGATCAGCAATTGAACCGCGGCGTCACCTTCGGGGGGCAGGAAAGTCGGCACCGGCGCATTGAACCATGATGGTTCGCGCTGCCGCCACTCGGCGATGAAATCATGCAGCCGCGGGCAGAGCGGGCAATCGCGGCCGGGTTCGGAGGCGGAAAGGGCGGTCAAGACGACCGGCCTCAGTAGTCGTCCTCATCGACTTCGGCCGGCTCGGGCCGGCGCACCGGCCGCTCGGACGGATCGCGGCCGACCTCGTTCTTCAGCGTTGTCAGGTCGATGAAATGGTCGGCCTGACGGCGCAGATCGTCGGAGATCATCGGCGGCTGGGAGGCCATGGTCGAGACGATCGACACCTTGCGGCCACGCCGCTGCAGCGCCTCGACCAGCGTGCGGAAGTCGCCGTCGCCGGAAAAGATGACGTAGTGGTCGACGACATCGGCAAGTTCCAGCGCATCGACCGTGAGCTCGATGTCCATATTGCCCTTGATCTTGCGGCGGCCGGTCGAGTCGGTGAATTCCTTGGCTGGCTTGGTGACCACCTTGTAGCCGTTATAGTCGAGCCAGTCGATCAGCGGACGGATCGAGGAGTATTCCTGATCCTCGACCAGCGCCGTGTAATAATAGGCGCGCAGCAGATAGCCACGCTTCTGGAAGCTCGCCAGAAGCTTGCGGTAGTCGATGTCGAAGCCGAGCGCGCGCGACGTCGCATAGAGATTGGCGCCGTCGATGAATAGGGCGATTTTTTCACGAGGGTCGAACATGGAAAATTATTCCTTCTCGAAATAAACGGCCGTCTAAACGAAATGCGATAGCGACGTTCGGTCAGGCTCATAATAAACCGGCTGACCTCTACGCTATCCGAGATAGCGCCAGTTTCGCGGCAATCCAAGGGCGTGTTGCGGCGTTGCAAGCAATTGTGATCGGGACGCCGAACGCATAAGTACAGACAGGTTTTGCCAAATCGGGTGTTCGAACCAAGGATTGAGCGCCCTGCAGCCCCGCCATTGCTATGATGCTTGTATTTTGGCGACGTTCGGGTTATGGACCGCGCCTGTTTTCCATCAAATCCATCGCATGAAAGGGGCATCCATGGCCCGCGTAACCGTTGAAGATTGCATCGACAAGGTCGACAACCGCTTCGAGCTGGTGCTCTTGGCCGGCCACCGCGCCCGGCAGATCAGCCAGGGCGCGCCGATCACCGTGCCGCGTGACAACGACAAGAATCCGGTCGTGGCGCTGCGCGAGATCGCCGATGAAACGTTGTCGCCCGACGACCTCAAGGAAGATCTGATCCATTCGCTGCAGAAGCATGTCGAGGTCGACGAGCCCGAGGCCGATGGCGAGGCGATCGCCGATCAGACCGGCGCCGCCGTTGCGGCCACCGACGCCGATGACGCCGAGGAGAACATCACCTTCGACCGGATGACCGAGGAAGACCTCCTGGCCGGCATCGAGGGTCTGGTGCCGCCGGAAAAGAGCGACGACTACTAAGCGATCTCGGGTCCGGAGGTCGCTGGAACAATCTTCAGCACTTCCGTATCGGCAGTTTCGTGGCTATCTAGTACCAACTGTCGCAAATACCAGATGCAGGTTTGGGCCGCGCTTGGCATAATGCATTAATCTGGTATTTGCGACAGTTGGTACCGGACATGCGCCGTACAGCCGTGCGGCGCATGATTCATTTCAGCACCGCGAGATTCCGCCCATGATGCGTCAGTATGAGCTTGTCGAGCGCGTCCAGCGCTACAAGCCTGACGTCAACGAGGCGTTGCTCAACAAGGCCTATGTCTATGCCATGCAGAAGCATGGCCACCAGAAACGCGCTTCCGGCGATCCCTATTTCTCGCATCCGCTCGAAGTCGCAGCCATCCTCACCGAAATGCACATGGACGAAGCGACGATCGCGGTCGCCCTGCTGCACGACACGATCGAGGACACCACGGCGACGCGGGCCGAAATTGACGAGCTGTTCGGGCCCGAAATGGGCAAGCTGGTCGAGGGACTGACCAAGCTCAAGAAGCTCGACCTCGTGTCGAAGAAGGCCGAGCAGGCGGAAAACCTGCGCAAACTTCTGCTGGCGATTTCGGAAGACGTCCGCGTGCTTTTGGTCAAGCTCGCCGACCGCCTGCACAACATGCGAACCCTCGACCATATGCCGGAGGCCAAGCGCCTGCGCATCGCCGAGGAGACGATGGACATCTATGCGCCGCTGGCCGGGCGCATGGGCATGCAAGGCATGCGCGAAGAGCTCGAGGAGATCGCATTCCGCTTCATCAATCCGGAGGCCTATCGCGCCGTCACCGCCCGGCTCGCCGAAATCTTCGAGCGCAACAAGGATGTGCTGTCCGAGATCGAGAAGGCGCTGTCGGCGCTGTTCGAGAAGCATGCGATCAATGCCAGCGTGAAAAGCCGCCAGAAGAAGCCGTGGTCGGTATTCCGGAAGATGGAGGCCAAGGCGCTGTCCTTCGAGCAGCTGTCCGACATTTTCGGCTTCCGCGTCGTCGTCGACACCATCGAGGACTGCTACCGCGCGCTTGGCGCCATCCACACCACATGGTCGATGGTGCCGGGCCGCTTCAAGGATTACATTTCGACGCCGAAGCAGAATGACTACCGATCGATCCACACCACCATCGTCGGGCCGTCGCGTCAGCGCGTCGAGCTGCAGATCCGCACCCGAGAGATGAACAAGATCGCCGAATACGGCGTCGCCGCCCATTCGATCTACAAGGATACCGGCGGCAAGACGAACGGTGCCGCCCATGCGATCTCCAAAGAGACCAACGCCTACGCCTGGCTGCGGCGCACCATCGAGCAGCTTGCCGAGGGTGACAATCCCGAGGACTTCCTCGAAAACACCAAGCTGGAGCTGTTCCAGGACCAGGTGTTCTGCTTCACACCCAAAGGCATGCTGATTGCGCTGCCGCGCGGCGCGACGCCGATCGACTTTGCCTATGCCGTGCACACCGATGTCGGCGACACCTGCGTCGGTGCCAAGGTCAACGGCCGCATCATGCCGCTGATGACGGAACTGAAGAACGGCGACGAGGTCGAGATCATCCGCTCCAAGGCACAGGTGCCGCCGGCGGCGTGGGAATCGGTCGTCGTCACCGGCAAGGCGCGCTCGGCGATCCGCCGTGCCACCAAGAACGCCATCCGCAAGCAATATTCGGGTCTCGGCATCCGCATCCTGGAACGCGCCTTCGAGCGCGCCGGCAAGACTTTCACCAAGGAGAGCCTCAAGCAGGTGCTGCACCGGCTGGCGCGCAAGGACATCGAGGATGTGCTGGCCTCGGTCGGGCGTGGCGAGCTTGCCTCCGCCGACGTCATGAAGGCGGTATTCCCCGACTACAAGGATGAGCGCGTCACCACGGCCGCACCCAAGCCGCGCGAGGAGGGCTGGTCGAAGATCCGCAATGCCGCCGGCATGCTGTTCCAGATTCCGGGCCGCGCCGCGCGCAAGGACAAGGACCAGCCACGTGATGGCGCCGTGCCGATCCGCGGCGTGCGCGGCGACCTGCCGGTGCGTTTCGCGCCGGAAGGCGCGGTGCCTGGCGATCGAATCGTCGGCATCGTCCAGCCGGGCACCGGCATCACCATCTATCCGATCCAGTCGCCGGCGCTGCAGGCCTTCGACGACCAGCCCGAGCGCTGGATCGACGTGCGCTGGGACATTGACGAGCGCACCAAGGAGCGCTTTCCGGCGCGCGTCTCGGTCACCGCCATCAACGCGCCGGGTTCGCTGGCCGATATCGCCCAGGTGGTTGCGTCGAACGACGCCAACATCCACACGCTGTCGATGGTGCGCACCGCGCCCGACTTCACCGAAATGCTGATCGATCTCGAAGTCTGGGATCTGAAGCACCTCAACCGGCTGCTGTCGCAGCTCAAGGACAATTCGAGCGTCAGCGATGCACGGCGTGTGAACGGGTGAATAGTGAATAGTGAATAGTGAATAGTGAATAGTGAATAGTGAAAGAAGGTGCTCACTGCCACCATTCACCATTCACCATTCACCATTCACCACGGAGCAAACAATGAACACTGATGAAGTGCTGGGGATTTTCCGCGAGGCCGGTGCTGTTCTGGAAGGGCATTTCATTTTGACCTCGGGCCTGCGCAGTCCGGTCTTCCTACAGAAGGCGCGCGTGTTCATGCATGCCGACAAGACCGAGCTTCTGTGCAAGGCGCTGGCAGAGAAGATTCGCGCTGGCGTGCCCGGCAAGATCGACTACGTCGTCGGCCCGGCGATCGGCGGGCTGATCCCGGCTTACGAGACGTCGCGCCACCTCGGCGTGCCGGCGATCTGGGTCGAGCGGGAAGGGGGCGAGTTCCGCCTGCGCCGCTTCGAGATCGCCAGAGGTTCGCGTGTCGTCATCGTTGAGGACATCGTCACCACGGGCCTGTCGATCCGCGAGACCATCGAGTGCCTGCGCGAGCTTGGCGCCGAAGTGGTTGCCGCGGCCTGCATCATCGACCGTTCGGCCGGCAAGACTGATGTCGGCGTGCCGCTGATCGCGCTCGCCGAATATGAGGTTCCGGCCTATCCGGCCGATCGCCTGCCGCCGGAGCTGGCCGCCATCCCGCCGATCAAGCCCGGCAGCCGCAACATCTGACCATCCATGTCGCCCAGAAGTGTGCAGCGGTTTTGGAGTAACGACATGCATGAAAGCAATTGGATATGATCGCCGGCATCGATCATTTCGTGCTGACGGTGGCTTCGCTTGAAGTGACCTGTGATTTTTATCAGCGCGTGCTGGGCTTTGAACGCATCGATACGCCGGGCCGGCCGACGGCGTTGGCTTTTGGCACCCAGAAGATCAATGTGCATGAGGTCGGCCGCACCTTCGAGCCGAAGGCCAAGGCGCCGACGCCGGGCTCGGGGGACTTCTGCCTGATCGCCGACCGGCCGCTGGGCGAAGTCAGCACCCGCCTTGCGGCCAATGGTGTGGTGGTGGAACTCGGTCCGGTCGAACGTGTCGGGGCCCGAGGACCGATGATGTCGGTCTATTTCCGCGACCCGGACGGCAACCTAGTCGAAGTCAGCGAATACCTGCCGTAGCCGCCGGCGACGCTGCGCCTTTCGGAGATCCGACCGCCGGTTCCTTAAATTCGCCGCGATTGTCCAATGTTCGAAGCAAGTACTGCCATCGCGAAGGCGGCAACAAGCGCGCACCGCACGGACGGTGTTTGGTTGTTCTCCCGCCAGCGCGTCGCTATATCAAGGTTGCGATTGCCATAGGGTGATCGTCAAGCGCAATATGTGGCTGTCACGTCCGGCTGAAAGTGCCGGCACGGAAGCTGTGGAACGGGAACAGAGTGCTTTTTCGACGCCGCAAGCCTGATGGCCTTTTCGAGCGGGTGCGCACCTACCTTTGGCCGCGCCGCTCGTTTTCGCGCTCGCTTCAGTATTTTTCCAAACGCATCCTGCGGCTGAAGGCCACACCGCACGCGGTGGCGGCCGGCGTCGCTGCCGGCGTCTTCGCTTCGTTCTTTCCCGTCGGCTTCCATTTCATCATCGCCGCCGTCCTGTGCTGGGTGATTGCCGGCAATCTGGTCGCGGCGGCACTCGGCGCGGTGTTCTTCGGCAATCCGTTGACATTTCCTCTGCTGTGGGGCGCCTCCTGGCAAACAGGCAAGCTCATCCTGCATGACCGCCTGCCGCGGCACGGGCCGCCGGCGCATTTGGGCGAGATGCTGCACAACCTGTCCTTCGCGCAATTGTGGAAACCTATCCTTGAGCCGATGCTGATCGGCGCGGTTCCGCTCGGGCTAGTGTTCGGACTGCTGTTCTATGGCATCACGCGTTGGGGCATGAACGCTTTCCGCGAGCAGCGGCGCAAGCGCCTGGCCGAGCGCGCAAGCCGGCATCAGCAATCGTCTCATCCTAGCGCGAGCATCGGTTCCGCCGCACGATGATCATCGGCATCGGCAGCGACCTGATCGATATCAGACGCATCGAGAAGTCGCTGGAACGTCACGGCCAGCGCTTCATCCAGAGAATCTACACCGAGGTCGAACAGGCCCGCTCCGAGAACCGCCGGGCGCGTGCGGCGTCCTACGCCAAGCGCTTCGCCGCCAAGGAGGCCTGCGCCAAGGCGCTGGGCACCGGTCTGGCGCAGGGGGTCTTCTGGCGCGACATGGGTGTCGTCAACCTGCCCAGCGGCGCACCGACCATGGCGCTGACCGGAGGGGCACAGGCGCGGCTGGCCAAAATCCTGCCAAAGGGCCACCGGGCGGCAATCCACCTCACCATCACGGATGATTTCCCGCTCGCACAAGCCTTTGTGATCATCGAGGCGTTGCCCGTCGAAGAAGCGCCACATTGATTGCATCTGACGACCGGCATGACGTTGCCCAGCGCGCGCCGAGACTCTATACCATCCAACGCACAATCGAGGACGACATGAGCGTGGCTGAAAAAACTGTGAAGAAATCCGGCGGGCTTGGCGAGACCGTCAGCGTCATCGTGCAGGCGCTTTTGCTCGCCCTGGTCATCCGCACGCTGTTGTTCCAACCTTTTTCGATCCCGTCGGGATCGATGCGGCCGACGCTTCTGGAAGGTGATTATCTGTTCGTCACCAAATGGTCCTACGGCTATTCGCGCTATTCGCTGCCTTTCGGCCCCGACATCTTTTCGGGCCGCATCTGGGGCTCCGAGCCCAAGCGCGGCGATGTGGTGGTGTTCAAGTTCCCGCCGGATCCGTCCGTCGACTACATCAAGCGCGTCATCGGCCTGCCCGGCGACAAGATCCAGGTCAAGGACGGCCAGTTGTTCATCAACGGCGCGGGCGTGCCGCGCGTGAAAACCGGCCAGATCGACAATCCCGACATCACCGAGGAATCGCGCCCAATCGACGTCTATCGCGAGACCTTGCCCAACGGCGTCAGCTACGACACGCTCGACTTGAATTCGAACTCGATCGGCGACAATACGCGCGAATTCGACGTGCCGCCCGGCCACTATTTCATGATGGGTGACAACAGGGACAATTCCGCCGACAGCCGTTTCACCGTCGGCTACGTTCCCGCGGAAAATCTGGTTGGCCGCGCCAATCTTGTTTTCTTCTCGATCGCCGGCAAGGCGAGCCCGCTCGAAATCTGGAAATGGCCGTCGCTGATGCGTGCTTCGCGCCTGTTCCACTTCGTCAATTGATGGCTTTGAAGCGCCCGACAGGCGAAACACTGGCCGGTTTGGTGAAGGCCAAGACCGGCCACGTCTTCAAGGATATCCGCTTGCTTGAGACCGCCTTGACGCATTCCAGTGCGGTCAAGGCGGCTAGCAACAATCAGCGTCTGGAATTCCTTGGCGATCGCGTGCTTGGGCTTGTCGTCGCCGATATGCTTTTCGAAAAGTTCCCTGACGCCCCTGAGGGTGAAATCGCGCCGCGCTTCAACGCGCTGGTCGATGCGAAGACATGCTCCGAGATCGGCGTCGAAATGCAGCTCGAGGACCTGGTCCGGGCCGACGCTGCCTTGAAGATGCGGTCGCGCGGCTCGGGCGGAAACTATCTGGCGGATGCGGTCGAAGCTCTGATCGCCGCGGTTTACGTCGACGGCGGCATCGAGGCCGCGCGGCGGTTTGTCCTGCGTTATTGGGAACCGCGCTCGCGGACGGTGGTGACAAAGCCGCTCAACCCGAAATCCGATTTGCAGGAATGGATTGCCAAGACCAGCGATGCACGTCCCGAATATGTGATCGAAAGGCGCGAAGGCCCGGACCATCAACCCATCTTCACGGTGTCCTTGCAGGTCCGCGGCTTTGCGCCGATTAGCGGCACCGGCGGCTCGCGCAGGGCCGCCGAAGAAGCGGCGGCTTCGGCGTTTCTTTTGCGCGAAGGCGTCTGGGCCACCGCATCGGCTCAGAAAACGGAGGGTGCGGGGCACTCTAGAGAAGGGAGCGCGGCATGACCGCTACCGAAGAGCCGGCAACGGAAGCTGCCCCCACGCATTCCGGCTTCGTCGCCCTGATCGGCGCGCCCAATGCGGGCAAGTCGACGCTGGTCAACCAGCTGGTCGGCGCCAAGGTGTCGATCGTCACGCACAAGGTGCAGACGACCCGCGCCATCGTGCGTGGCATCGCCACGCATGACAATGCGCAGATCGTTTTCGTCGACACCCCCGGCATCTTCAAGCCGAAGCGGCGGCTCGATACGGCGATGGTGACCACCGCCTGGGGTGGCGCCAAGGACGCCGATATCGTGCTGCTTTTGATCGACGCCGAGCGCGGTATACGGGGCGACGCGGACGCCATCCTCGAACGGCTGAAGGATGTGCGCCAGCCGATGGTGCTGATCCTCAACAAGGTCGACCGCGTCAAGCACGAGGCGCTGCTGGCCTTGTCGGCGGCGGCGAACGAAAGGGTGCCGTTCAAGCGCACCTTCATGGTTTCGGCGCTGACCGGTTCCGGTTGCAAGGACGTGCTCGATTATCTGGCCGAGGCTCTGCCGGCCGGCCCCTGGTATTATCCGGAAGACCAGATCTCGGATCTGCCGATGCGCCAGCTCGCCGCCGAGATCACCCGCGAAAAACTTTATCTCAGGCTGCATCAGGAACTGCCCTATTCCTCGCATATCGAAACCGAGAAATGGGAAGAGAAGCCGGACGGCTCGGTGCGCATCGACCAGACTATCTATGTCGAGCGCGACAGCCAGAAGAAGATCGTGCTCGGCCACAAGGGCGAGACCATCCGCGCCATTGGCCAAGCGGCGCGCATGGAGATAGCCGGTATCCTCGAACAGAAGGTGCACCTGTTCCTGTTCGTCAAGGTGCGCGAGAACTGGGGCGACGACCCCGAACGCTACCGCGAGATGGGGCTCGAGTTTCCGCGCTAAAGCAAGATCCCGACCCGGAACAGACTATGCTCAACAAATCCGCTCCCGGTCCATGGACAGCAGGCTGAGCATCGACACAGCGCTTGTCAGCCGGCTGGTCGCCACGCAATTTCCCCGCTGGAAGGATCTTGCCGTCATGCCGGTTGAATTTGGCGGCTGGGACAACAGGACCTTCCATCTTGGCGACGAGATGACCGTGCGGTTGCCGAGCGCCGCGGCCTATTCCCTGCAAGTGGAAAAGGAGCACCGCTGGCTGCCAAGCCTGGCGCCATTGCTGCCGCTGCCGATCCCCGTGCCGCTGGCGATGGGAGTTCCGGCTGAAAACTATCCCTGGCCTTGGTCCATCTACCGTTGGATCGAAGGCGAGACGGCAAAGCGGGAGCGTATCGCCAGCCTGCCGCAATTCGCGACGGATTTGGCCGGGTTCCTGGTTGCCTTGCAGCGTATCGATCCCACTGGCGGACCGGCGCCTGGACAGCACAACTTCTTTCGCGGCGGACCGCTGACCGTCTATGACAACGAAGCGCGGCAAGCGATTGCTGCCCTCAACGGCAAGATCGATACCGACGCAGCCAGCGCGGTCTGGGAAGCAGCGCTTGCCGCAACATGGCACGGCGCCCCGGTCTGGTTCCACGGTGACGTCAGTTGGGGAAACCTGCTGGTCAGGCAAGGCCGGTTGAGCGCGGTGATCGACTTCGGAACCTCGGGCGTCGGCGATCCCGCCTGCGATCTGGCGATCGCGTGGACGCTTTTCGAAGGCAAAAGCCGGGAATCGTTTCGCGCCGGCGTTCCGGCCGATGAGGCGATGTGGGCGCGCGGTCGTGGCTGGACGCTGTGGAAGGCGTTGATCACCGCCGCCGGGCGGATAGACGTCAACCCGGTCGAGGTTGAAAAATCCCGGCATGTGATCGATGAAGTGCTTGCCGATCACGCTCAGCGGGCCTGAGGCGCCGGGGCGATGCGGCCAAAAACCCCGAGCGGTTTCTGAAAGATTTCCGATATCTCCATAGGGCGGCCGATATTGTTCGGCGGCCTCGCCGTTGCGGGTACGATCTGTTTCCATTGGCGCGCAACCAACTCACGTAGATCGTATTCGGCGCTTGGCCGCTGTCACAATCGGCGACGCGACAGCACTTTGGGAGTTTCGATCGCCTCGGCAAAATGCCGGCCGGCCTGGCGGGCACTATCGATGCTTTATCACGACGACAGAGCGCGATCATTCAGATGAATGTCATCTGGTGATGGAGAGCAGCGGCAGGAATCGGTCCGATTTCCATGAAAACGAGGTAGATATTGCGAATTTTGACCGCCATGGCAGAAATGTGATGCGTTGAAAGTATACTTAGCCGCGAAAGATCCGGGTATATATTGAATATATGACGTTGTGCCGATTGTGCCATTCGAAGTGTGCATAAGTGTTATTTGTGCAACACAGCATTATTCTGTTGGTGGAATCGGAGTTATTTCAAAAATCGTCATTGAAGGCAGAAGATCGATGGGTATGTTCGCCACCGAAACGGGGGAGCGGTGCGAGCCTTTTTCAGTGTGGGGGTGAGGCGGGAAAACATTGCCGCCAACCACAAATCCGAAGCCATTTTAAAAATTATGACTGGAGAGGTCAGAAAATGAACATCAAGAGGCTCCTTCTCGGCTCAGCCGCGGCGCTGATCGCGGTATCCGGCGCTCGCGCCGCGGACGCTGTCGTCGTCGCCGAACCGGAACCGGCCGAATACGTCAAGATCTGCGACGTCTACGGCGCCGGCTACTTCTACATTCCGGGCACCGAGACCTGCCTGCGCATCGGCGGCTACGTTCGCTATGACGCCAGCTTCGGCGACGGTAATCGCGTGCTGGACGGCACCAAAGCCATCGATTCCCAGGATGGCGGCATCAACGACACCTGGAACAAGAACGCGCGCTTCACGCTGAAGACCTGGACGGGCCAGGAAACCGAACTCGGCACGTTGAAGACCTACACCGAGACGCGCTTCAACTTCGGTAGCGTTACCACGGCCAAGGGCGCCGATGGTTTCCCGATCGACAGCGAGGCCGGCAACAAGGCCGCCGATCTGCATTTCGCCTGGATCCAGCTTGGCGGGCTGCGCGTCGGTAAGGACGAAACGGCCTATGACTCCTTCATCGGCTATGCCGGCAACGTCGTCCAGGATACGATCATTCCCTACGGCCTCAAGGACACCAACCTGATCAGCTACTACTTCGATGCAGGCAACGGCTTCTCGGCGGTGGCCTCACTCGAAGAAGGTTCGGGCGCCGATACCATCGACAGCTACGTTCCGCATATCGTCGGCGGTGTGAAGTACAAGGGCGACTGGGGTGCGATCACCGCGGTCGGCGCTTACAACAGCAACTGGGAAGAATGGGCCGGCAAGGCTCGCCTCGACATCAAGGCGACCTCGGACCTGACCCTGTTCGCCATGGTGGGCTACGGGACCGACGACAACAAGGCGACGAACTTCTACAAGCCATGGACCGGCAACTTCGCCGTCTGGGGCGGCGGTACCTACACCGTCAACAAGAAGGTCCAGCTCAACGCCCAGGTCTCCTACACGGACTTCCAGGACTTCGCGGTTGCCGCGAACGTCGCCTACACCATCGTCCCCGGCTACACGATCACGGCCGAAGTCGATTACTTCAAGAATTTCGACGACAAGTTCGAGGATGGCGTCGGCGGCATCGTTCGCTTCCAGCGCTCGTTCTAACGCATCGACCGACCTTACCAGACCGCCCGCGGCACATCGCTGCGGGCGGCTTTTTGTATGCTGACGTGAGATATCGACCTGCCGGGCACCAAACCCAACCCTTGATTTCGCCACCCAACCGGTGAAATGCTTAAGGCATGGAATGGCGCGACGAGGGAATCATTCTCGGCACCCGCAAGCATGGCGAAACCAGCGCCATTCTCGAGGTGATGACGCGTGCGCATGGCCGTCATCTAGGCCTCGTTCGTGGCGGCCGTTCGCGCAAGCGGCAGCCTGTGCTCCAGCCGGGCAATCGCGTCGATCTGTTGTGGCGGGCGCGGCTCGACGAGCATCTCGGCACGTTCCAGGCCGAGGCGATCGAGATGAACGCGGCCCGCCTGATGGACAGCGCCGTCGCCGTCTATGGGCTGCAGACCATGGCCGCGCATCTGCGGCTGTTGCCCGAGCGCGACGCGCATGAGGGTCTCTACGAAACGCTTGCCGTGATGATCGTCCATCTCGACGATGCAGATGCCGCCGGCGAACTGGTGGCGCGCTTCGAGCTTCTGGTGCTGGACGAACTCGGCTTTGGCCTCGATCTCAGTCAATGCGCCGCAACCGGCACGCGGCAGGACCTAGTCTATGTCTCGCCAAAATCGGGTCGCGCGGTATCGCGTGAAGCAGGCGCACCATGGCGCGACAAGATGCTGGCGCTGCCGGCCTTCCTGCAGCGCGGCTCCGGCCTGCGCGCGGATGCGGCGGCGGTCGAGGACGCCTTCCGGCTGACCGGTTTCTTCTTCACCCGCCACGTCTATGAGCCGCGCGGCATCGAGCCGCCCGACGCCCGCGCCGGCTTCCTCGCCGCATTGCGCAAGCATCACGCGCGCGACAAGACCATAGCCGGCGAGGATGCGGCCAGAGAAATCATCACATGAGCGAGGTCGAGCTTTATCCGGGCCGGGTCTCGCCGCTCGGCCTCGGCACCGTTCCGCATGCCGACATCCTGAAATATACCGGCTTGGAATTGCTGCAGCGCATCGTCGACGGCAAGTACCCGGCGCCGCCAATCTCCTTTCAGCTCAGCTTCGCGCTGACTGAAGTGTCGGAAGGCCGAGCCGTGTTCCGCGGCGTGCCCAACGAGCGCCACCTCAACCCGCTGGGCAGCGTGCATGGCGGCTGGGCGGCCACGCTGCTCGATTCGGCACTGGTCTGCGCCGTGCAGACGCTGCTCAAAAAGGGCGAGGCCTATACGACGGCGGAGTTCAAGGTGAATTTGACGCGGCCCATCACGCCGAAGACCGGCGAGGTGGTCTGCGAGGGCAAGGTCGTCCACAAAGGCCGCACGTTGGCCGTGTCGGAAGCGACGCTGAAGGATGCCGGCGGCAAGCTGCTGGCTTTCGGCACCGAAACATGCTCGATCTTTCCGGCCGCCAATCTGGCGGCGCGTTGAGTTTGTGGCCGTTTGGCCGCCGCATTTGAGTGTCAGTGAGACTGAACGTCAGTGAAAACTGGCCTGGTTTGGGGGAACCGCCATGTTTGAAAGCCTGATCGGCCTTGTCGCCATCATCGCCTTGTTCGTCATCATTTCGCGTCAGCAGAGCCGCATTGGCCTTATCGAGCGTGAGCTTGGCGCGCTGCGCAGCCTGGTCCTTTCCGGCGCCGTGCCGCCTGTGGCCAAGCCGTCCGAACAGGCGGCGCCCGATGGCGCGCCCGCCGATGTGGCTCCGGCCGCGGCAGTCGCGGCCGACATTCCCTCGCCAGCGATAAGCGAACCGGGCGCCGCACAGGCGCCAGCTACAGAAGCGGAAGCCCCGATAAGTGAGGTCGTGTCCGGGCCATGGGCGCCAAGCGAGGCGGCACCGAAGCCAGCGGAACCTGCGGAGCCAACCGCTCCGCCGAAAGCCGCCCGCCAGTCAGATGTCGAAACGGCACTCGGCACCCGCTGGGCGGTCTGGGTCGGCGGCATCGCGCTGGCGCTGGGCGGCCTGTTCCTGATCCGCTACACCATAGAGGCCGGTATTTTCGGCCCCGGCGTACGGCTGACCATGGCCGCGGTACTCGGCCTAGTGCTGGTCGCCGGCGGCGAGTTCATCCGCCGCACCGGCTTCAAAGTGCCGGTGCAAGGCGCTGCCGGCGCCTATATTCCAGCTATCCTGACGGCTGCCGGTGCCTTCATCCTGTTCGGCACCGTCTATGCCGCGCATGGCATTTACGGCTTCATCGGCCCGGCACTCGCCTTCACGCTGCTCGGCGCCATCGGCGTGGCGACGATCGCGGCAGCCCTGGTCCATGGCCAGGCGCTGGCCGGCATCGGCCTCGTCGGCGCCATGGTGACGCCGGTGCTGATCGCCTCGCAGGCGCCCAACCCCTGGGCGCTGTTCGGCTACCTCGCGATCGTGCTCGCCGCCACCGGCGTCATCGCCCGCATGCGCGACTGGAAGGCGCTGATGGCGGCGGCCTTTTTCGGCACCGGTGTCTGGACCATCCTTTACATGACCGATGCGCCGGGGGCGAACCTCTCCGCCATCCTGTTCATCGACGCGGTCACGCTGGCCGTGCTCGCCCTTGTCTGGCTCGCCCGCCGTGGCGATGAAACCGGGCCAGCCACGGTTTTCGACTGGCCGTCCATCGTGCCTGGCCTGCTCGTCGCATTCTCGGCGCTGGGCCTGTCGGTCGACCCCGCCTTTGCCGCCGCCGGCTATGCCTTGCAGGGCGCGGTGGTGATCGCCGCAATGGTGGCCGTCGCGCTCTATCTCCCGCTGGCGTTGCCGCTGCTTTATGCCGCCGGACTGGTCACGGTGCTGATCTATCTCGGCATCATCCCGCCAACATCGATCGTTTCCGACCTTTCGGGCGGAGCGCTGGGCGTCGATGGGCTGCCTGTGGCCACGTCCAATGCGCTGACAGTGCGCATCGGCATCGCACTTGGCCTAGTCTTCATCGGCGCCGGCTTCTGGGCCGCGCGCAGATTCGCCCCCGGGACGCAGATCCGCGCCGCCTCATGGGCGGCATGGGGCGTCATCGTTCCGCTGGTCATCCTGCTGGCGCTCTGGTTCACCTTCGGCAATCTCGACCGCGACTTTGTCTATGCCGCCGTCGCAGCCCTGCTGGTCGTCGTTTTCGCCGCCGGCGGCGAGTGGATCGCACGGGCCGAAGGGCCGCCGCTCACCGGCGGTATCGCGGTGTCGTTTGCCTTGGGCGGCGCGGCCATCGCCGGCCTGCTGCTGCTGCATATGGCTTTCGATTCCGGCTGGACCACCATCCTGCTCGGTGCGGCGGCCATCGTGCCGGCGCTAGCCACGCGCTGGCGCTCCTATCCGGTGCTAGGCTGGATTTCGGTTGGTGCGGTGATCGCGGTGCTTGGCCGCGTCGCCTTTGACCCGACCATCGTCGGCGCCGAGTTTCTGTCGACGACACCGGTGTTCAATTGGCTGCTGCCGGGCTATGGCGTGCCGGCGCTCGCCTTCGGCTTTGCCGCCTGGCAGCTCGCGCGCACCACTCCCACACTACCAAGGGCTGGCAATGGCCGGCCGCGCCTCGCCATGGAAGCGGCGGCGGCGCTGTTTGCGCTGCTCACGCTCGCCATGCTGGTGCGCCATGCCATGCATGGCGGCGTCATCGACACGGGTGCTATGACGCTGGCCGAACAGGCGATCTACACGCTGATCGCCATCGGCGCTGGCGCCATCCTGGTCGCCATCGACATGCGCTCGCCAAGCTCGGTGCTGCGCTATGGTTCGATGGCCGCCGGTGTGGCCTCGGTCGTTTTCATCGTCATTCAGCACTTCGTGGTGCTGAACCCGTTATTGTCGGACGAATCGACCGGCCGGATCCCGGTGTTCAACCTGTTGTTCCTCGCCTATCTCTTGCCGGCCATCGCTGCCGGCGGGCTAGCGCTCTATGCCAGGGACAAGCGGCCGAAATGGTATGCGCAGATGCTGGCCGTGGTGGCGGCCGTCCTTGCCCTGGCCTATGCCACACTGTCGGTCAGGCGGCTGTTCAAGGGCGAGTTCATCGGCTTGTGGAGCGGGCTCGGCCAGTTGGAGACCTACACCTATTCGGCGCTCTGGCTGATCATCGGCGTCGCACTGCTCACCGCCGGCGTATGGCTGAAGTCGCAGGTGCTGCGCATTGCCTCCGCCGCGCTGATCGCGATCGCCGTGCTGAAGGTCTTCATCTTCGACATGTCGGAGCTGGAAGGCGTGCTCAGGGCACTGTCCTTCATCGGCCTCGGCGCCGTGCTGATCGGCATCGGTCTGTTCTATCAGCGGCTGCTGACGCGGGCGGCGAAGGAGGGTGTCGAAGCCTCTTGAAAGGATATTCAACATAGGATATCTTGATATCCGCCAGGAGATATCCAATGCCGCTCTATATCCGTGACGACGAAGTGGATGCGCTGGCCGCCAAATTGCAGCGCGAGACGAACGCTCCGAGCAAGACAGAGGCGGTGAGGACCGCACTTGTGCACGAACTCGAGCGCAATCGCGCCAAAGTGCCGCTGCGCGACCGGCTAGCGAGGCTGCAGGCGGAAGCGACGAAGATGGGCCTGCCAAATCCAGATTTCGACATGAAGAAATTCACCGACGAGATGTGGGAGGACTGATGTTTGTCGATGCGTCGGTGATTGTCGCCATTCTCAACCGGGAACCGGGTTGGGAGGAGCTGATCAAGCGGCTTTCTGGTTTTGCCGGCCTGTCCTACGTGTCTCCACTGGTGCGTTTTGAAGCGACACAGGCGCTGGCGCGCGCAGCCGCTGGCTCCCGCAAACCTACGGCTGAAGCCCTCCTTAAGGCTCGCGATCTGGTCGATCAGTTCATTGTGGAAATTGGCGGAGAAAATGTGGTGATCGGCGAAGAGATCGGTTTCCACGCCATCAATGCCAGCGCTCGCTATGGCAAGGCCGTTGGTCATCAAGCCGATCTCAATTTCGGCGACTGTTTCGCCTATGCCTGTGCAAAAAAACTCGATGTTCCGCTGCTCTACAAGGGCAATGATTTCCTGCTGACGGATTTGGGATAATTCGGCTTTCACCTTGATCGGTGGGAATAATTTAGCCGGTCATGTCGTTATCTCATTGCTTGGGTGACCGGGGCGGCGGACCGCTTCGCGCTGGCCGCTTGCGCCGCGCCCGGAAGGCGCGTTCAATCGGATCAACAAGGGCGACCTCGAAACCAGCGGTCATGGACGAAAAGAAGGCAGCAATCCTTGGCGAAATACCGCGCCTGCGCCGCTACGCACGCTCGCTCTTGCGCGACCGCGACGCTGCCGACGATCTCGTCCAGGATTGCCTCGAGCGGGCGCTTGTGCGGCTCGAAAACTGGCAGACAGGAGAAAGCCCCCGGAGGTGGCTGTTTACGATCATGCATCATTTGTTCATCGACCAGATGCGCAAGGTGAACCGCCGCAGCGAGGCTGCGATGCTGCCATTAGAGGCCGCTGAGGCAGTTGCCCAGCCGGCCGAGCAGATGGAGAGCATCGCCTCGCGCGAGATCATCGACGCGTTGCAGGCGATCAGTCCCGACCGCCGTGCAGCCCTCGTCATTGTTGCCATCGAAGGTTTCTCCTATGCCGAAGCCGCCAACATTCTGGGCGTCCCTGCCGGCACGCTGATGTCGCGCATCGCGCGCGGGCGTGAGGAATTGCGCGGACTGCTGGACGACACGGCGCGTCGCCGCGCGATAAGGATTGTCGAGAAATGATCCGCCGCGACTTTTCCGAACGTGACATCCACATGGCGCTCGACGGCGAACTGCCCGCCGACGAGCGCGCCGCCTACGAGGCCTGGCTCGACGCCAATCCAGAGATGAAGGCCAAGAGCGTCCGCTTCACCGCCGATCGGACGGCATTGCAGGCCGCCTTCGCCGGAGTGCTGGACGAACCCGTGCCTGCGCGATTGCGTAAGGTCGTGCTCGGCGAGGCGCCGGTCAAGGCCGCGGTGCCACGCTCGCGCTGGTGGCTTGCCGCTGCCGCAGCCGTGTTTGTGGTCGCCGGCGGGCTTGGCGGCTACCTTGCCGGCATCGATGGCATTGGGCAGGAGAACCCGGCGGAAGACCGGCTGGCCGAGCAGGCAATCGCGGCCCATGTCGTCTTCGCTGCTGAAAAGCAGCATGCGGTCGAAGTGCCGGCCAGCGACAAGGATCATCTGGAGACCTGGCTGTCCAACCGGGTAGGGCTGAAGCTGGTGGCGCCGGACCTGACCGCGAACGGTTTCCAGTTGGTCGGCGGCCGGTTGCTGCCGGCCGGAGAAAGCAAGGCCGCGATGCTGCTCTACGAGGACGACAAGGGCCAGCGCATATCTCTCTTCGTTACGGCGGAATCGGCGGAGAATGCCAAGGGAACTTATGCATCGGCGCAGGACGGTCCCCAGGCCGTCTACTGGCTGGACAAGGGCTATGGCTGCGCCGTCGTCGGCTCGCTTCCGCGCGAGCAATTGGCCATTGTGGCAAAGAGCGCCTATGTTCAGCTTCTGGCCGGCCTGGCCAGTTGAAAGGTGCCGCTTTTGATGGCGACACCGATCTATATCGGTGATCTCGTTCAACGCGTTTTTACATCGCCGAACGTTGCCGAATCTGTCACAATTCGGCCCTATTCGAGGTGCGATAGCGCTTCCTGACCGTCAGTATTTCGACTGATGTCTTGAACGTTTCGAGTAGGGCATTTCCCACCACCAATCGAGGTTCTCTGAAGCCGCATGCCTGCCGAGATCCGCACGGCCCGCGCGTCTGACGTCGATGATCTCGCCGCCATAGAGAAAGCCGTTTTCTCGAGCGACCGTATTTCCCGCCGCTCCTTCCGCCTGTTCATCGAACGTGAAACCGCCGAGACGCTGGTCGCCGAAGTCGATGGCCGCGTGGCCGGCTATGCGATCGTGCTGTTTCGCAAGGGCAGTGGGGTCGCGCGCCTCTACTCGATCGCCACCGGTCCGTTTTTCGGTGGGCTTGGTGTGGGCCGCATGCTGCTCGGATCCGCCGAAGAGGGCGCTTTCGAGCATGGCCGCATGATGCTGCGTCTCGAGGTGCGCGAGGACAACAGCCGCGCGATCCGCATCTACGAACAGGCCGGCTATCGCAAGATCGGCCGCGAACCCGGCTACTATGAGGATGGCGAGACGGCGCTGCGCTACGAAAAGACCTTGCGCGGCGACGTTCCGATCGCCACCAAAGTGCCATTCTATCAGCAGACATGCGAATTCACTTGCGGCCCGTGCTGCCTGATGATGGCCATGGCCAACTTCGATCGCGGCTTCGTGCCGGATCCGGTCATGGAAATTCGCCTGTGGCGCGAGGCGACGACCGTGTTCATGATGTCGGGGCCAGGCGGGTGCGAGCCGTTCGGTCTTGCTGTCTCGGGGTACGAAAGCGGGCTTGCGGCGGAGATCTACGTCTCCTTCTACGGCGCGCTGTTCCTGCAATCGGTGCGCAGCGAGGACAAGCGCCGGGTGATGGAACTGGCCCAGGTCGACTTTCGCCGGCGCGCGGAACTTTACGGCATCCCGGTGAATTACCGTCCGTTCACCATCGACGATATCAGGGCCGCGATCGCTGGGGGAAAACTGGTGCTGGTGCTGATCAGCGGCTTCCTGATGTTCGGAAAGAAGGTGCCGCATTGGGTGCTGGCGATCGGCGATGACGGCGACCATATCCTGATCCACGACCCCTGGGTCGAGGACGAAAGGCAGGAGACCATCCTTGATGCCGCCAACATTCCCGTGCCTTACGGCATCTTCATGAACATGGCGCAGTTTGGCCGCGACGGACTGCGTGCCGCCATCACTCTGGGAAAGCGCTGATAACAATGACCTGGGTTATTCTTACAGGCAGGCAGAGCGATCTCGACCAGGTGGCGACACCACACAAGATCATCACCAATCGCGACTATCTCGCGCATCCCTCGCTGTTTCGCGGCCAGCGCCCGAAGGTCATCAACCTGTCGAACAACTACGCCTACCAGAGCCGAGGCTACTATGCCTCGCTGCTGGCAAGCTCGCGCGGCCACAAGGTGATCCCGACCGTCGAGACGATGATCGACCTGTCGGAGCGCAAGCTCTATGAGCACGCCCTGCCGGAACTGGAGCTTGCGCTCAACAAATGCCGCAAGGACCTCGGCGGCGCCTTCCCGCAAAAAGTCTGCATCTTCTTCGGCATCGGCCCGTCGAAAATCTGGGACCGTTTCGCCAAGCTGTTGTTCGACTGGTTCCGCGCGCCGGCGCTCGAGGTCCACATCAAGGACAGCGCCGAATGGGCCTCGATCCGCAAGATCGGCTTCCATCCGCTGGCGCGCATGACCGAGGATGAGGAAAAAAGCTTCATCCAGTGCCTGGAGACTTACACCAACCGCGAGTGGCGCGACACCAAGGGCCGCACGCCGGCACGCTATACCTTCGCCACGCTGGTCGATCCTCATGAGGAATTGCCGCCCTCGGAGATCTCGTCGCTGCGCTACTGGGCCAAGATCGCGGAGAAGATGGGCGTCGAAATCGAGCCGATCACCAAGCGGGACCTCGCCAAG
Source organism: Mesorhizobium sp. M1396 (assembly GCF_040317725.1). NCBI lineage: Bacteria > Pseudomonadati > Pseudomonadota > Alphaproteobacteria > Hyphomicrobiales > Phyllobacteriaceae > Mesorhizobium > Mesorhizobium sp. M1396. The sequence continues at coordinate 165,823 of NZ_JAMYLA010000005.1, forward strand.
CTCGCCAATTACGACGCGCTGTTCATCCGCGAGACGACCTCGATCTCCAACCACACCTATCGTTTCGCGCGCCGCGCTCAGCAGGAAGGCATGCCGGTCATCGACGATCCGCTGTCGATGATCCGCTGCACCAACAAGGTCTATCTCAACGAGCTGATGGCCTACAACAAGGTCCCGGTGCCGCCGACGGTGATGATCGCCGGCACTTCGGATCTCGAACTGGCGGCGCAGACACTGAGCTTTCCGCTGGTGCTGAAGATCCCGGATTCGTCATTCTCGCGCGGCGTCAAGAAATGCGCCAATTTCGAGGAACTGAAGACGCTCGCCACCGAATGGCTGGAGGATTCCGACCTTCTGATCGCGCAGAAATTCATTCCGACCGAATATGACTGGCGCGTCGGCGTGCTCGGCGGCCAGCCATTGTTTGCCGTGCACTATCTGATGGCCAAGAAGCACTGGCAGATCGTCAACCACAAGGCCAACGGCAAGCCCGACCAGGGCGGCATCAAGACCTTCACGCTAAAGGAAACGCCAGCGCATGTCGTCGAGACGGCGGTGAAGGCGGCGCGCTGTATCGGTGACGGGCTCTATGGCGTCGACCTCAAGGAAACCAAGGACGGAGTCTTCGTCATCGAGGTCAACGACAACCCGAACCTCGACCATGGCTGGGAGGATTCCGGCGAGAAGGACGAGGTCTGGGTGCGGCTGACGCAGTGGTTCCTGGAGCGGCTGGATCGGCCGGGGCGGTAGTCAACCGGGCGTCGAGAATTTTGCCGGCTGCGATCGCAAGGAGATCTACCGCCGCTTTCGCGGCCGGGGGCGCCTGAAGCCGGACGAACTTCTCGTGCACCACATCGCCGCTCACATAAGCCGCATAGGGCTACCTTTACCCATTGCAGAAATCCTGGTTTTTGGAGAGGGTTTTGCCAGGATGAGTTATCGAATTCTCAGGCTGAACCGAGACCATGGATCATCGCGACGTAATTTCATCGTTGACGCAGGAAGAGCGCAACCGCCTGACCGCCAAGTCTGATGTCACGGGCCTCGGTCAGCTTGCCGCTCATTGGGGTGCGATCGTGATCATCGGATCGCTGATCGCGGCGAAGGTGCCGTTCTGGCCGCTGCTGATGCTGCCGCAGGGTATCCTGATCGTGTTCCTGTTCACGCTGCTGCACGAGACGGTTCATCGCACGGCTTTCGAAACGCAATGGCTGAACGATGCCGTGGCCCGGGTATGCGGCCTGGCGATCGCGCTGCCGGCGGACTGGTTTCGCTACTTCCACTTCGCCCACCATCGATACACGCAGGACCCGCAGAACGACCCGGAACTGGCCTTCCCCAAACCGGAGACATGGCGGCAGTACCTCGTCCACATATCCGGCATCCCTTTGTGGTGGGGCCATCTCAAGACGCTCTATGCCAACGCGATGGGGCGTGGCCGGGAAAGCTACGTTCCGCCCAAAGGCTATGACAAGGTGCGCATCGAGGCGCGCGCCATGATTGCCTTTTATGCCGTGGTTATTCTGTTGGCCGTCTATTTCCGGCTCTCGGTGCTTCTCTATGTCTGGATCTTGCCCGCGCTATTGGGACAGCCGTTTCTGCGCCTTTACCTCTTGGCCGAGCACGGCCGTTGTCCGTTCGTCGCCAACATGCTGGAAAACACCAGGACCACGCTGACCAACTGGCTGGTCCGCAAGCTGGCGTGGAACATGCCGTTCCATGCCGAGCATCACGCCTATCCCGGCGTGCCGTTTCATCAACTGCCGCGGTTTCATGCGCTGATCGAGCGGCATTTGAAGGTGGTCGAGCCGGGCTATGTCAGCTTCCACGGCAAATACATCGAGACACTGCGTTGATGGTGGCCGACCTCAGCCGGTCTGGCTGTGCAAGGCACGAGATTTCAAGAGACGCTGAATATCCGCCGCCTTTGACGGCACGCCGATCAGATAGCCCTGCGCCTCGGTACAGCCAGCGCGGCGCAGGATGTCGAGCTGCGCCTCGGTCTCGACGCCCTCGGCGGTGACGGTGATGCCGAGCTCGGCACCCAGCCCGATGACGGTGCGAACGATCGCCTTGGTATCGCGATTGTCCAGGTCGTGGATGAACGAACGGTCGATCTTGATCTTGTCGACGGGAAAACGCCTGAGGTAACCGAGCGAGGAATAGCCGGTGCCGAAATCGTCCAGTGCGATGCGAATGCCCAATCCGCGCAACTGCCGTAATGTCCTCAGCACGGCTTCACTCTCGTCCATCAGCACGGTTTCGGTGATTTCCAGTTCCAGCTGGCCGGCGGATACGCTGGAAAAGGCGAGGGCCGAGATAACGCTGCGGGCAAAGCCGCCGCTTTTGAGCTGCACAGCCGAGACATTGACCGCGATGCGCAGGCCCGCGGGCCAGCTTGCCGCAGCGGTGCAAGCCTTCCTCAACGCCCACTCGCCTAGCGGCACGATCAGTCCGGTTTCTTCGGCGACCGGAATGAACTTGTCCGGCGCCACCGTGCCCCGCTCCGGCGAATGCCAGCGCATCAAGGCTTCGGCACCGACGATCTCACCGGAGGCGATGTTCATGATGGGCTGGAAATCGAGATCGAATTCCTGACGCGGCAGCGCTGCCTCGAGGTCGGTCTCGAGGGCGCGTCGTGCCAGCACCATGGCGTCCATTCCGGGCTCGAAGAAGCGATACAGGTTGCGCCCTTCGCTCTTCGCTCGGTAGAGCGCCGTATCGGCGTTTTTCAACAGCGTATCGGCGTCGTTGCCATCGTCGGGGAAGACGGCGATGCCCAGGCTGATGCCGACATGCATGTCCCGGTTCTTATAGCGGAACGGTTTTGCGATTGCCTCGACGATCCGCTTTGCCAGTTTCTCGGCATCGGCGATGCGCTTGAGATTGAACTCGATGATGACGAATTCGTCGCCACCGAAACGGGCGACGATGTCTGTGTCATTGCGCAGGCAACGCTGCAGCCTGTCGGCCACGCTCTTCAGCAGCCAGTCGCCGGCCGGATGGCCCCAAGTGTCGTTGATGGCCTTGAAGCGGTCGAGGTCGAGCGAGAAGATTGCCAGCGACGTGGCCGCCGGGTCTTCCAACGCAAGCTCGAGCCGTTCGCGAAACATCTGGCGGTTGGGCAACCCGGTCAGCGTGTCGTGATGCGCAAGATGCGTCATGCGCTCTTCGGCGCGGCGGCGTTCGGTGACGTCGTCGAAAGTCGCAACCCAGCCGCCGCCGCCCATCGGCTGGCGTGTGACCAGAATCGTCCTCCCGTCGGAAAGATGCCGATACGCCGAATGCATTTTTCCCGCCACCAGGCAGGCTTCGGTTTTGGCGACTTCGCTGTCGACATCGATCTTCGTATAGATGCCGAGTTCCAGCAATCGTTCGAGTGCGTCGCGGTGCGTCGTTCCGAGCGGGAAGTCCGCCGCGGTGACGTTGTAGAGCTCCAGGAAACGCCCGTTGCGCACGATCATCTTGCCGTCGGCGTCGTACATCAGCAGGCCTTGCGACATGTTGGCGAGCGCGGCGTCGAAGCGGCGGTGCTGCTCCTTGAGCTCCTGTTCGGCCCGCCGCTGTTCGGTGATGTCCTCGTAGATCGAGACCCAGCCGCCCAGAGCCAGCGGGCGATGCGAGATGTTGATGATACGACCATCCGACAACGTCTCCTCATAGGTCGAAGGTTTCGCCTGGTCGATATAGGGCTTGCGGATGGCGTAGAGTTCATCGGCGCTTTCCGAGGCGATGCCGATGTCGACGCTATGGCGCAGAATGTCGAGAAACCGGATGCCGGGCCGTATCACCTTGGCGTCGAGACAGAAAATGTTGATATAATTGCCGTTGCAGATGATCATCCGCTCGTCGGCGTCGAACATGCACAGGCCATGCGACATGTTCTCGACCGCAGCCGAAAAACGCTCGTTCTGTTGGCGCAGTTCGTCTTCCATATGGCGCGAGCGATCCATGCCTTCGGCCTCCCGTTCAGGGACGGCCGAACCACCCTTGGCATCAGCGACGGGCATGAGGCGCCTGCGGATCGTCATCGAACGAGCTACTGTGGTCGCGGCCGGTTAATTTAGCGTTTTAGCCGACCACGGGCGCCGAAGCCCGATGCCGCGACCTCTCGATCGCGGAAAACCGCTTCAGGAACGCATTCTGCGCCCAGGTCACCGAGCGTGGCGTGAAATCGAAGCGGTCGGCATTGAAGCCGCGCGGACGGCCGAAGAACTCGGTCGCCTCGGCGGTCGAAAAGCCAGCGAGCAGCGTCGCCTCGAAATAGGCGGCGATCTGGTCGGCGCGCTTGATCTCCTTGCGCAGCGCGGCAGCTGGTTCGGGCGGCAGCGCGAAGCGCAGATGGATGGCGCGCTGCAACCGCAACTCACAGTCCTTATAGCTGCCGCCCATCACCGATTTGAACGGCGAGATCATGTCGCCGATGACATATTCGGGGGCGTCGTGCAGCAGCGCCGCCAGCCGGGCGTCGGCCGAAGCCTCAGGCACCAAGTCGCAGAACAGCGCCTCCACCAGCAGCGAGTGCTGGGCAACCGAAAAGGCATGTTCGCCGCTGGTCTGGCCGTTCCAGCGCGCAACGCGAGCGAGCCCATGCGCAATGTCTGAAATCTCTATGTCGAGCGGTGAAGGGTCGAGCAGGTCGAGCCGGCGGCCCGACAGCATGCGCTGCCAGGCGCGTGCCGGCGCGCCGACGCGGTCGGCCGCCATCAGGCCTCCTCCGCGCCGACGGCTTCCCGCGGGAAAGCGAATTTTGCCCAGACCGGGATGGCGAGTGAAACGGTGGCGTCCCCAGCCATGATCGCCCGGCCGGCGTCGAGCGCCGCCTTGACCCGGTCGATGCGGGCAATGGCGAGGCCTGTCGCGCCGGCGGTCGAGCCGAGCGTGCCAACCGGCCGTCCCGCGACGGTTAGCTCGGTGCCCGGCGCGGGCAGGGGCCTGTCGGCCGAAACAATCAGCACGCGCCGCCTGGCCGTGCCGCGATGCTGCATGCGCGAGACGACCTCCTGGCCGACATAGCAGCCCTTCTTGAAGCCGACACCACCGGCTTCGTCGAGCAGCACGTCATGCGGAAAGGCTTCTCCAAGCTGGTAGTCGCTGCCGCTTTCGGCAATGCCGGCGGCGATGCGGAATGCATGCCACGCGGCAAGGTCGCCGCGCTCTTCAGTTTCGCCATAGGAACGAGTGACGGCGCCGTTGCGAAAGCGCGTGTCGACGGCCGCCGTTGAATCAGATTGTGAGGGCGTTGATTCAGGTCCCCACGCGACGGTGACAAGCGCCTGATCGGATTTGGCAATCTCGACCTTGGCGCGCAGTTTGTAGAGCGTCAGCCGGCGCATGAAATCGTCTGAGATATCGGCACGGCATTCGAGCCGGAATGCATTCTCGCCGGCGCGTAAGATGAGGAAATCGAACAGGATCTTGCCTTGCGGCGTCAGCAGCGCGCCAGGCTTGGCTTCGCCCGAAGCCAATATGTCGAGATCGGTGGTCAGGATGTTCTGCAAAAAATGCTCGGCATCCGGGCCTGATACGGAAATAAGGGCACGATCTTTGAGCTGGGCAAAGGGCATGGGCGGAAAAGCAACCTGATCTTGCAAAATGGTCGGCCTTTACGTAAGCCGCTGGCACTCCCCCCGCAAGAGAGCATGGCCATGATCTACGACCTCATCCTGACAGGCGGCACAGTGGTCAACCATGACGGCGAAGGGGATCGCGACATCGGTGTCAAGGACGGGCGCATCGCCGCCATCGGCGATCTCCGCCAGGCTTCGGCCGGCGAGACGATCGACTGCGGCGGCCTGCACATCCTGCCGGGTGTCGTCGACAGCCAGGTGCATTTTCGTGAACCTGGACTGGAGCACAAGGAAGATTTGGAGACGGGTTCGCGCGCGGCGGTGCTGGGCGGTGTCACCGCCGTGTTCGAAATGCCCAACACCAATCCACTGACCACCAATGAGGCGGCTCTTGCCGACAAGGTTCGGCGCGGCAGTGGTCGCATGCATTGCGATTTCGCCTTCTGGGTAGGCGGCACCCGTGAGAACGCGAAAGATGTTGGCGAGCTTGAGCGGCTGCCGGGCGCGGCTGGGATCAAGGTTTTCATGGGCTCGTCCACCGGCGACCTGCTGGTCGAGGACGACGAAGGTGTCGCCTCGATCCTCAGAAACACGCGCCGCCGCGCCGCCTTTCACTCGGAAGACGAATTCCGGTTGCGCGAACGTCTTGGCGAGCGCATCGAGGGCGATCCTTCATCGCACCCGGTCTGGCGTGACGAAGTCGCCGCCTTGCGCTGCACGGAACGCCTCATACGCATCGCGAAAAAAGTTCGCGCCCGCATCCACGTGCTGCACATCTCGACCGCCGAGGAGATCTTGTTCCTCGAACAGCACAAGGATGTCGCGACCTGCGAGGCGACACCGCATCATCTGACCCTGTCGGCGGACGATTATGCGCGGCTTGGCACGCTGATCCAGATGAACCCGCCGGTGCGCGCCGCGCGCCATCGCGATGGCGTCTGGCACGGCATCGCGCAAGGCATCGTCGACGTGCTCGGCTCCGACCACGCGCCGCACACGCTGGCCGAGAAGGCAAAGCCCTATCCGGCCTCGCCCTCGGGGATGACCGGCGTGCAGACGCTGGTGCCGATCATGCTCGACCACGTCAATGCGGGCCGGCTGACGCTGCAGCGCTTTGTCGACCTGTCCAGCCATGGCCCGCAACGCATCTTCGGCATGGCCAAAAAAGGCCGTATCGCCGCCGGCTACGACGCCGACTTCACCATCATCGATATGAAGCGGCGAGAGACTATCACCAATGCGCAGGCCGGTTCGAAGGCAGGCTGGACACCTTATGATGGCAGGGAAGTGACAGGCTGGCCGGTCGGCACCGTCATCCGCGGCCGCCGCGTCATGTGGGAAGGCGAGATCGTCACGCCAGGGCAGGGCAGGGCTGTGGAGTTTTCCGAGGCTTTGGTGGGTTAGCTGTGTTCGCCAGCGTTGGATTTTTTAAGCACGATCCACTAAGTTAGGAGGATTATGAACGCAGATATCGCGCCCATGGTTGTCCCCCCTGAGTTTCCGGAACTCCAGGTGCTTGCTTGGAACCGCGATGCTGCACGCCCGATCCCCGCCGAGGAGGCATTTGCGCTATACGAGCGGAATTGGCGTTTTGTTGATCAAAAGCGCCTTACGACGCGTGAAAAGCTGCTTATCCAGACTCTGGCGGACAAGTTCGGTCATGGCATCCTTTTGACCACTGTCTAAAGTTCCTTTCGCTCTCCTGATCCTAATCGCAGCTGGAACATCAACAGGACACACGGCGAGCGGAAACCATGACGAAATTTAAGAAACCAGAACATCGGATCATTGCCGAAGCCCTCGGGTTGATGGACCGGCATTTCCTGACCGCAAACCCTTGTTTCCGCGGATATGTTCGCCGAGAAGTTGCTGGCCAATGCCGATCGATGCCAGCACCGCGCAACCGCATATCGTGATGCTATCGATCTTGGAATGTTGACTGACGCCTATGGCGAAATCCCGATCGAAGCGCTCGGTAAGGCGCAAACTGCTTACGGGCCAGACATTCAGCACAAGGTCGCATGGGTGGCGAACAAGCTTCAGGACAAGGACGAGCTACGCAACGCAGCCGACGTCCTGCAGATGGACGCCAGCGTGGCGGCCGATGCCATTTCGCTTCTTCGAAAGGAGGGCGCTCGCATATGGCTGGATGCCGGAATCGACGAGGGACCGCGTCGATAGCGGCCGGAGTTCAATCCCCGGCGACGAAGAAGGTCCATCGTCCCGTGGGCGTGATGCCGACACGGTAGAAGATATAGGCGCCGAACTGCTTCATGTCGTCGAAGTCGCCAGCGGTGACGATCTTGAACAGTTCGACCCGCTGCTTGGCATCCAGCTTGTCCAACGGCAGGGCGAAGAAATACGGCCACACATAGAGCTCTTCCGGCTTGCCGGCATCGAGGTGGACATAACCGGCGTTGAGCACCTCCTCGAGGATGGCCAGGATCTCTTGACCATCCGGATCACCGGAGAGCCCCTTGAGGAAGGCGATGGCGTCGCCGTCTATGTCCGTCAGCGATATCTGCGTCATGCTGTCGCCGGTGCCGATCAAGGGCCGCAGCTTTTCGATGTCGCCGCCCTTGCAGGCCTCGACGATCAGATCGTGCATGCGCCGCACCGGTTCCGGCAGCTTGCCGAGATCGTAGGCAACCTCGGGCACAGGTGTGTCCGGATCGACGCGCGGCCTGGTCACGCCGCCATCCACCGGGCTGTCAGGCTCGGATTCGGCCGGAGCAGCCGGCTGGCTGGCCGGAGGCGGCGGCCCAACCGGGTTGGGCATTGGCACGGTGCTTCCTGGCGGCGACATGTCTTCGTCCGACGGCGGCGTGGATGTTGGAGGGAGCTCTTCGCGCTTGATCTCGCTCAGCGCAAGAGCGGGGCTGCTGGCGAGGCACACAACCAGGGGAAGCTCGACACAGTAAGCGGCGAAGCAGATGCAAAGGACCAAGCCACGCGGCTTGCCTGACATCGAAAAATTCACTGCCCGTTTCTCCCTGCTTCCGGGCATGACGCCCGAGCGGCATTTTGCCGTCAAAGAACCGGACGTCGGTTCAGTGCCGCAGCCGTTCAGGTTCGAAGGCGCCAGCAATCACCTTTTCACGCATACGGTCGAGCAGGGCAAGGGCCGAGGTCTCGCCATTGGCACGCAACATCTCGCCGAAAGCGGTTTCGAGCGCTGCTTCGGCAATGATCTCGGGCTCTATGCCGGCGGAGAGACCTTCCGCCCAGGCCTCGCTGTGGCTTTCCACGGCGGTCAGGCGTTTTTCTTCCCTGACCAGCGCGTCGATGTCGTTGACACCATGTTCCATAAGCGAATGTCCACCCTTTCAAGCAGCGATCCGTCGGTGTGGATCAGGCCTGATCTGTTCATTTCACACGCATGGTCAATTAAGTATTTGTAAATACGACATTTTTTTGATCGTCTTTTACAAAGCCCGATTGCCTTGTGCGAAGCTGCGTTCAGCTCGAGTCAAACTTAGCCGATTGGGGCGGCCTGCGGGGCGAAAACCTTCAGTTTGAGTTAATTCCGCTTTCGCGCGGTAAGGTTTCGTTAATACTGTTGCAGAAGTGCCACATGAGGATTGCACCAAGATAGCGCCTGGCACAAGCCGGAGATGTGGGTCGTCACCAGCAATGGTCCGAATAGTTGTTGATGAGCAACCGAAATGCCTAATTTCCGTAACGCGAGGCGATGTCGCGTGACAGCGTCTCGCCTTCCTTCATATAACGGCTGATGGCTTCGGTCGCCGAAGGGGTGCACTGCGTATAGATGCCGCCGAAGGAACGGTAGCCACGGTTGAAGCTGGCGATGAAGCGGGCGCGCCGCTCGGCGTCCGGATTTTCCGAATCAAGCAGCTTCTGCATCTCGACACGCCACTGGTCGCCTTTTTCGCCGCACAAATTGCGCAGGAAATGCAGCGACCCCAGAACTTCCGCCAGCCGCATTAGCCCGGGCTCGAACGGCGACTCGGCGCTGAGCGCAGGCCGCGTCGAGACAGCCGCGCTGACGACAAGACATATGGCAAGAAGTAGGGATGGACGGTTCATATCATAAGGTTCTCTGCCGAACGGCATAAACCGTTCTGGCTCGCCAAACAGCATAAGCCTTTGTGGCGAAACAATTTGTCGCCCGCAAGTCGATTTTCAGGACTGCGACGCGCCGGTTCCGCCGGGATTCAACAAGTCTTCGGCCACCGCGAATACCGAGCCTGCGAGCGGCAGTGCCGCCACCTCGCTGAGCGTGTAGAAGGCGGCCGTCTCGGCGTCGTCGCTGGCCACCGCCTCGCCGCCGGCATAGGCGGCGCCAAAGACCGTGAGGAGATAATCGACCGGGTGGCTGTCGTCCCTGCCGTCGATGTGGATTTCCCGAAGCGGGCGGTAATCGGTGGCCCGCAGGCCGGTCTCTTCCATCAGTTCGCGGGCGGCAGCCTGCTCCAGCGTCTCACCGGGTTCGACCTTGCCACCTGGGAAGGCATAGAGCCCTTGCGAAGGTTGCCGGGCTCGCTTGACCAGTAGCACGGTGTCCGCGCGCACGACGGCGACCGAGACTGCCGGGAGTGTCTTGCGCGCTTCGTTCATGGTTTCCCGATCAGGCGTGTAGGCAGGTCTGTTGTGGACTGCCCAGCATGGGCAGGCTTTAGCGGTTGCGCAACGCCGGTTCCGTCGCCACTTTCAAACCGGATCATTCGGCCGGACCATTCGAGGGCACCAATCGACCATGTGCGGACGTTTTGCCTTGACCGCGACGCCGGACCAGACCGCCGCCCTGCTGGGCTTGGCCGAACTGGAGGAGTTCCCGGCGCGCTACAACATCGCGCCGACACAGCCGGTCCTGATGGCGATCGCCGGCGCTCCGCGGGCGCCGGGCTCGAATCTGCCGGCCCGGCAGCCAATGCTGGTGCGCTGGGGGCTGATCCCGACCTGGGTCAAGGACACCAGGGAGTTTCCATTGCTGTTCAACGCGCGCTCCGAAGGAGCCGCCGAAAAGGCTTCGTTCAAAGCGGCCATGCGCCATCGCCGTGCTTTGGTGCCCGCCTCCGGCTTCTACGAATGGCGGCAAACCGGCGGCAAGAAAGGACAACCCTATTGGATCCGGCCGAGGCATGGCGGGTTGGTCGCCTTTGCCGGCCTGATAGAGACCTATGCCGAGCCGGGCGGTTCGGAGATGGACACCGGTGCCATACTGACCGTCAATGCCAATGCCGACATCGCCCATATCCACGACCGCATGCCGGTGATGATCGATCCCGGGGATTTCGCCCGCTGGCTGGATTGCCGCACGCTCGAGCCACGCGATGTAGCCGACCTGTTGCGGCCGGCACAGCCGGATTTTTTCGAGGCAATTCCGGTCTCCGACCTCGTCAACAAGGTGTCCAACACTGGACCGGAAATTCAGGAACGGGCCGAGATCGGGCCGGAGCCCGAGAAGGTCAAACGCCAGAAGCCCGGCGCGGACGACAGTCAGATGACGTTGTTCTAGGGCCTGTTGAGATTCATCTGGAGTTTATCACGGCGGCGGCGAGATGGATGATGGCGTTGAAGCTCTGGTCGGTTTTGTCGG